>CALMNM010000030.1 GCA_937868795.1 uncultured Acholeplasma sp. | reverse complement strand
GGTGCGATAAGCTCTTCTGTCAGTGTTCTTAATAATGCTTTTGATTGGTCAAACATCGCTTGAGCGGATGGCATATGAAATGTCGGTACACCAATCGGTAAATACATAACTTTAATTGAGGTCATAGAGAGTCTCCTTTCTATCAATCCATTGGTTAATCAACCACAGACGTGATTGACTAAACAAGAGATCTAAAGCCCTAATGAAAGGGTGCTGCCCAAAGGGACAGCACCTCAATCATTCAAGAGTTGCTTTAGTCCATAATTCCTTTGAGATCAGTTTCGAGTTGCGTTAATAATTCTAATGCTGTTTTGTCGTTTGCTGGGTTTGCTGCAGTTTCAACGAGTAAGTTGATGATAGGATACATACCTGGAATCATGACTTGGTTTAACCAGTCAGTGATATACATATTGTCTGTATTCGCGATTTCATCAAGGAACACATTATATTGTTCTGCATAAGGACCATAATTAACTTCTGCACCAAGTCTTGGTGTTAAGTAAGGAACACCATTGGTGAATTGGTCATGGTTGACACCTTCAGAAAGCCAAGCAATGAAGTCTTTCGCTTCTTTTTCAGCACCACTATTCGCAAATGCTGCCATTGACTTACCACCAAGGATGGTTGCACGGTTATCGCCCTTAGGCATAGGAACAACGGTCCAATCGAAGGTTAAGCTTTGGTATGCACTCACATTCCAGTTACCTGACATGTGGAATCCATAAGTACCCTTACGGAATTCAGCAGCTGAATTCTTGACGACATAGGTTTGATCACTTAAGAAACCTTCATCATACCAGTCCATAAGTTGTTGTAACACTGCGACAGCGTCAGCAGACTTAAGGTTAGAGACTGTGTATGGAGTATCCCATAAGGTCACGCCATTTTGATAGAACAAAGGCATAAAGCGGTGTGCTTGATGGTCAAAAATACCAGGAGCAGTGACATCTTCTTTATCTTTGAGCTTGTTCATTTCAGTTTCAAACTCAGCCCATGTCCAAACTTCTTCACCGAGTGTTGGATAGTTAACGCCATATTTTTCAAGTAAATCTAAGTTGACGAATAAGCCGTTTGCAGTAATATCCATCGGTAACCCAATGACTTCACCGTCTGCATTGAAGAACAAGTTCTTGAATTGATCTTCATCAAAGACATCCTTAAGACTTAAGATTTGGTCTTGGAAGTTATTTAAATGTCCTTCGGTGACTCTTGCTAAATGAGGTGCTTGACCCCCACTAATCATGGTCGCAAGACGTTGTTCATACTCATTGTATGGAGTGGATACTAACGTAATTTTCACGCCAGTTTCTTCTTCATAACGATTAAGTAAAGTTTGCATAACGAAACCTTCGGTTCCATCGCTCCACCACATCATGGTGAGTTCGTCTGCGCCTTCTTCTTCGTTACAGCCAATCATAAAGAATGCTGCCAAAACTGTAACTAAAATTAATACTAATTTCTTCATACGTTCCTCCTTATTTTTTATATAATATCTGTACTGTGACAGATGATTATCCTTTCATACCAGATTCTACGGTTCCTTGAACAAATTGTTTTTGGAACACGATAAAGATAATAAGCATCGGGATCATCGAGAAAACAGAGATGGCTAGAGCCGATGTGTAGTCTGTGCCAAACTCACCTGTGAGGTTGGCAATGGCGAGTTGAAGCGTGTACTTCTCTGGACTAAAGATCGAGATCAAAGGCCAGATGTAATCATTCCAACGCCACATGAATGAGAAGATAGCAAGGGTTGCGATTGCGGGTTTTGCGTTGGGAATGATGATCTTGGTGAAGATCTTCCATTCAGAAGCCCCATCGATTCTTGCTGAGGAGATAATATCATCAGGAATGGTTAAGAGATATTGTCTCATTAAAAAGATACCTGTAGGGGTTGCTGCTGGGGGAATGATGATCGCCCAAAGGGAATCATACATGCCAAAGAATGTGATGATCTTAAAGATGGGTGCCATAAAGATTTCTAAAGGGAGCATGATGGTCGATAGAATGACGATCATGATTACCGTAGATCCTTTAAACTTAAACTTAGCGAGTGCATATCCACTCATCGTATTGATGATGATGGCAATCACTGTCGATGTGGTCGCTACAATGAGTGAATTTAAGATGTAGCGCAGATAATTTCCTTCGGATAAGACATGGATATAATTCCCAAACGTCCATGCTTTAGGAAAGAATGTAGGTGTCGTAGAAAACAGTTCTGCCATCCCTTTGAATGACGATAAAATCGTATACAGCACCGGAACCAAGAACACGAAGATAAGCAATGTCGCGATAACTTGCGAAGTAATGACTTGACGTTTGTTTCTCATTGATTTTCACCTCGCTTCGAAGTGAAGAAAATAATCCCTGAGAATGAGGTGACGATAATGAGCATCACGACAGACATCGCACTGGCTTGTCCAATCTGATAATGTCTAAAAGCCATTTCGTAGATGTATTGAACGGTAAACTCAGTTGCTTTAAACGGTCCACCACCTGTAAAGGTAACGACTAAGGGATAGATCTTAAAGATTTCCATCGTGACTAAGATCAAGA
>CALMNM010000029.1 GCA_937868795.1 uncultured Acholeplasma sp. | reverse complement strand
CCCTTCATGTAGATAGGGAAAAAAGACTTTAGCAAGTCGGTTTGAAAGATAAAATCCAATCTTCTTTCCTTCTAAGATCAGATAGAATACTTTGGTGTGTTCGTTGATGCTATGGATGATTCGTTTCATAGGAGTTCCTCTTTTATCGCTTTGATGACCTCATCAGGAATACCTAAACCCTTTAGCTGTTCAGCTGTAGCGTTTTTGATTTCATCAATGCTTGTGAAATGGGATAACAAAAGCTTTTTACGCTTTTCACCAATCCCTTTAATATCGTCCAGTGGGGATAAAATTGCTTTCTTTTTACGTGTCTCACGATGAAATGTAATGGCGAATCTGTGCACTTCTTCAGAAAGCTTTAGTAAGAATTTATAGAGTTCACTTTGCTTAAGCAAAGGAATGATCTCACCTTCAAAGACAAGTGCTTCTAAGGTATGCTTATTATTCTTCTTAAGTCCAGCAATTTTGATGTCTATTCCTAGTGAATCCAGAATTTCTTTAGCGGCAGAAAGTTGGCCTTTCCCACCGTCGACTAGGATAAGATCTGGCATCGATCCGCCTTCCATAAGGAGCTTCTGATACCGTCTATATGTGACCTCTTTCATTGCCTGATAGTCATCATTTTTTGTTGTTTGAAGATGATATTTACGATAACTCTTCTTATCAAAATCTTCATCCTTGAACACGATCAGTGCTGAGATAGGTGCTGTTCCAAATAACTGTGCATTATCGAATACTTCAATGTGACGCACCGCCGTTTTCACAAGTTCGGATAAATCACTTAAAGCTTTTTGTCTTTTTTCATCGCGATGACGGTAGAGCATGAAATGATGTTCTAAGTCATAATCTGCGTTTTTCGTCGCTAAATCGATTAATTTCTTTTTATCTCCCTTTTGAGGGATACTTGCTTTATTGCCAAAAAACTCGATATCTTCAGCGGTAAATCGTTCGGAGAATAAAAGCTCATCAGGCATTTGTAATTCATAAAACTGTTGGAGATAAGAGATGACCGATTCCATCACTTCACCTACATAAGCAAAAACGATTTGATGATGATCAATAATTTTCCCTTGACGCATCATGAGTATCTGAATCGCAATGTCATCTTTAGAATAAGCGTAGCTGATCATGTCGCGATCTTTAAAATCATTTAAGTTGATAATCTGTTTTTCAATGGTCGCTTCAATATGATTAATCATATCACGAAATTCAATCGCTTTTTCATACTGCATCGCTTCAGAAGCTGCCATCATTTCTTTATTTAATCGTAGCAAAACATCTTTATTGTCGCCTTTAAGGAAACGTGTGATTTCATTGATGGTTTCTTTATAACTGACTTCTGGATGGATGCACGGTCCTAAACATTGACCAATATGGTAGTAAAGACATGCTTTCTTGGGGAGGGTTTCACATTTTCTAAAGGGGTAAAGTCGATTGATCAAACGTTCAGTCTCACGTGCAGCATACACGTTGGGATACGGTCCAAAAAGACGTCCTTTGGATTCTTTCGTTCGCACAACTTGTATTTTGGGGTACGCTTCATCTGTGATTTCAATAAATGGGTACGTCTTATCATCGATCAAACGGATGTTATATTTGGGCAAATATTGTTTGATTAAGTTATTTTCTAAAATCAAGGATTCACGTTCACTATTGGTGACCACATAGGAAAAATCACGAATCTCTTGAACGAGTCGTGTCGTTTTTTCATTATGTGCACCCGTGAAATACGATTTCACACGATTCTTTAGATTTTTCGCTTTGCCCACATAGATGACATCGTCATCCTGGTTTTTCATCAAATAGCAACCAGGTTCTGTCGGCATCAGCGATAGCTTTTCTTTAAAATTCACACCGTTCACCCTTACTATTGTATCACAAAGAATGCGATGAAAAAAGAAAGCGATCGCTCGCTTTCTTAAGATTCAAAATCGATATTGACGCGTCCATTCAGAATTTCTTCTAATGCGATTCCGATACTCTTGACACATTGTGCGCCATCGACACTCAATTTTTCAGTTTCGATGATATGCGCCACTTTACTTGCGGCATAGACTAATTTGTATTTAGAATCAATTTTAGAAAGCAATTTGTCAATCGATGGATAACGCATTCCGTCTTTATTCTTGTTGATCATGTTTATTTTTCTCCAATCATCTTAATATAGTTATGAATTGTTCTTTCGGTCTTGGCGTGTTCGGCACGGATGATTGCCATAATGCGGTCTGCTGCATTATTGACTTCATCATTGACGACAATATAATCATACTTATGGGCAAGCAAAAACTCAGATTCAGCTTTCTTCATGCGACGTTCAATCATCTCCTGTGTATCTGTCCCTCGTTGAAGTAACCGTTCATAAAGCGCTTGTTTTCCTGGTGGAACGAGGAAGATGAAAACCGCATCTTTCATTTGTTTGCGAACTTGTAGAGCACCTTCAACTTCAATTTCCAGGACGACTTCTTTCCCTTGATCCAGTTGTTCTTCTACTTTATCACGAGGAGTCCCGTAATAATTACCTACGAATTCCGCCCATTCAAGAAACTTATTTTCTTTAATTCTTTTTAAAAAAGTTTCCTTGTCAACAAAATAGTAATCGACACCATCCACTTCACCTGGTCTAGGTTTACGTGTTGTCATGGATACCGAGTAGACTAAATCATGATTTGGCATCTGAAAGAGTGCACGACGCACGGTGCCTTTGCCTACCCCTGAAGGGCCAGATAAGACAATTAGCAAACCGCGTTCATTGAGTTTCATGAGGCACCTCCTTGTTGACACATTATTAACTATTATATATGATTATGGCTTGAGTGTAAATACTTTTGAAAATATTTTCATCGTAAACGCATTCTAAGGCCTGAATCCGTTTTCGTTTATGATAAAATAGTCTCGAGGTGTTTTTCCATGATTGATGGATTTCTCATTCGACATTTGGTCAATGAATTGAATCAGGAACTGAAAAAAGCGAGACTTGAAAAAATCATTCAGATGTCGCTTCTTTCCTTTGGTCTATATTTCTATCATCAAGGGAAAAGAAAACTCCTTATCATTGATTTATCACCTGAACATTTTCGAATGCATCTGTCAAAGAAAATTCCTCAAGAGTCGATGTCGACACAAATGTTATCCACCTTTAAAAAACATCTTGAAGGTGCAATCCTTACCCAGGTATCACAATACTTAAGTGACCGTGTCATTGAACTTGAGCTGACGATGAATGATTTCATCGAAGGTCCTGTACAGAAAAAACTTATTTTTGAAGCGATGGGAAGACACTCTAATCTATTACTTGTCCAAGATAATGTCATTATTGAGACCGTGAAGAAGATGTTTTTTGAGTCCGGTCGCCAGCTATTACCCCAAGCATCCTTTACGTACTTCCCTTCTGATAAGTTGCCATTTGACCATATTGATTATGATAAAATGAATTCTCCCAAGGACTTAATGGATCATTATATGGGGATATCACCTCTTCTTGCCCGTTATCTAGACGAATATAAGATTCAGATAAGTGATATTCATATTCAGCCGACCCGTGATATGACCTCAGGTAAATTCTATGTCCTTGATCTTTTTGATCATGAAAAGAAAAACTACCCCACCATTTCAGAAATGCTCGATGATGAACCCACACTCATCCAAACATCCTATCAATCCGAAACTTTTTTCATCGATCGGCAATTAAAACGGCTCAAAAACAAAAAAGATCAACTCGCAGATGATCTTGAAAAAGCTCATGAAGCGCTAAAAACCAAAGACATTGCTGATCTTATTTATCAAACGATGATACCACTCGATGAAAAAGTTGTTTCCATCACCGATCATGAAGGCAACACGATCCCATTGGATGCTACAAAATCGCTCAATCAAAATGCCCAAGATTTCTACAAGAAATACCAAAAAGCAAAGCGATCCATCGGGTTTATCCAAGAACAGATCAATCAAAATGAAGCCATGATTCAACTCTTTCATGATTTTCAAGGTTTCCTAAGTTTCGCGACACATGATAGTATCAAAGAACTGGATCAAGAACTCGCAACATATGGTTACAAAAAGGCAAAACAAACTCATCAACCCAAAAAGAGCAAACAAAAACCAAATATTTTAAAAATTATTGATGGACCCATTACCTATGTAATAGGTAAGAATAATCTTCAGAATGAATACATCACCCATGAACTCGCTCAAAAAGAAGATTTCTGGTTCCATGTTAAAGACGCTCCTGGAGCACATCTCACTGTGAATACTTCTTCATTAACCGAAGATATTTTAAGAAAAGCTGCCATGCTTGCCGCCTACTTCTCAAGCATGAGAGAATCTTCTTCGATCCCTGTCGATTATACGAAAGTAAAGTACATCAAAAAGATTCCTGGACTCCCTGGATACAAGGTATCTTATAAAAATCAACAAACGATTTATATCGACATTGATCAAGATAAAATCAATCGTTATTTAAACAAAGTCTAACTGCTAATTTAGACTTTTTTTAATAATCCTGTGCAAATGGTTTGAATTTATGGGGGTTTAGCGGTAAGATGAAGGTATAAAAACATAGGAGGAATTAATATGCCATATACATTACCAACCCTAGGGTATGCTTATGATGCACTCGAACCATTTATCGATGCAAGAACCATGGAAATCCATTATACAAAACATCATCAAGCATACATCACTAACTTAAATGCCGCTTTAGAAAAACATCCTGAACTTAACCTTTCATTAGAAGCGATGCTCAAGGACTTATCCAAAGTTCCTCAAGACATCCGTGGTGCCGTACAAAACAATGGTGGTGGACATTTCAACCACACCTTCTTCTGGCCATTACTCAAAGTCAACAATGGCGCAAAACCAGAAGGCAAACTCGCAGATGCGATCAATGTTGCTTTCGGATCATTTGATCAATTCAAAGAACTTTTCTCTACCGCAGCAAAAACACGTTTTGGTAGCGGTTGGGCTTGGCTCATCGTCACCTCAGAAAAAGCATTAAAAGTTTTATCCACACCAAACCAAGATACCCCTCTTGCTGAAGGAACACCAATCTTAGGATTAGACGTTTGGGAACATGCGTATTATCTCAATTATCAAAATCGTCGTCCCGATTATGTCTCTGCGTTCTTCCAAGTGGTCAATTGGAATAAAGTTAGCGAATTATATCAAGCTGCATTATAAAACAAAAACCGCCGGTTGGCGGTTTTTTTTATGCTTATCTTTATAATGGTTGTGTTTCGATGATGGCATAATCTCCATCATGTCTACGGTAAACCACATTGGTTCTGGATGTTTCTTTATCGAGATATACATAGAAGTCGTGACCAGAAAGTTCCATCGCTGCAATCGCTTCTTCAGACGTCATGGGTTTGAGTTCAATTTTCTTACTCTTGACGAGTTGTGTTGCTAAAATATCTTTTTCAAGGGATTCAGCATCAAATTCTTGGCTATAGGCTTGTTTAATGCCTTCTTTTTCAAGATTGTTCTTGAGCTTATCCTTGTGTCTACGAATTTGTGAAACCAGTTTATCATTCGCTTTATCGATGGCTGCATACATATCAGGATCAGAAACCTCGGCACGAAGCACAGTTCCCTTTGCGGGGATAGTCACTTCGATCTTGTGGTGATCCTTATAGACTTTGCAGACCACTCTCACCTCATTGATGACTTCGGGTCCGAAGAATGATACCACCTTGTGGAATCTTTTTTCTGCATATGCACGGATGGCATCGGTGGGTGTAAAGCCATTCTTTCCTAACACTTCAAATTTCATCGTTATTCTCCTTTTTCATGAGTATTTTCATAGAGTGTGACGACGTAAAGATCGCCAAACTCCAACGATTCAAGAATTTGCCAACCATCATCCTCTAAGTAATCTTCATAGATAAATGTGGTTTTGGAGTAATGCCTGAGATAATCAAGATAATAAATTTTAAGAAATGATTGATAACATTGGGGTTCGATTTTGGGTCCATGACTGATCATAACATGAACATAGGCTATGCCCTTTTCAATGGGAATCGTTATCTTTTGAGGAAATAGGGGATAGCGCTGATAACAAGAATCACAGATACTATGTGTTTCTTGCTTAAATAATGTCCATAGATGTCTTTCTGTGATGATTTTTTTCTTACAGTGTTCACAAAGCATAACAAGCCCTCCTAATTGATATTAGCGGGCTTGTTCGTTCTTTTACTTCTTATACGCTTCGACAATCTTATCAATTAGTTGATGAGGTACTTCTTCGTAACGTAAGAATTCACGGGTAAATGATCCACTACCTTGTGTCATCGCCTTAAGGTCGATGGCATACTTGACAATTTCTGCTTCGGGTACTTCAGCAATGACTTTTTGGAAGCCATCGGTTTGATCCATACCCAACACTCTACCACGACGCTTGTTCATATCGCCCATGACATCACCAACGAATTGGTCTTTGACAACAACTTCAACTTTGACGATAGGCTCAAGAATGGTGGGTTGTGCGGTTTTGCATGCTTCCTTAAAGGCTAATGCTGCCGCGAGTTTAAAGGATATTTCATTAGAATCTACGGGATGGTATGATCCATCGTAGAGAGTTGCTTTAATGTTGATGACAGGGAATCCTGCGAGAGGTCCGCTTTCTAAAGTTTCCACGAGTCCCTTTTCAACCGCTGGGAAGTAGTTTCTGGGGACAGCACCACCAAAGACATCTTCAGTAAATTCAAAGAGTGCTTGAGAGGGTTCAAACTTAATCCATACGTGACCAAATTGACCAGCACCACCGGATTGTTTCTTATGTTTACCTTCAGCTTGAACTGTTTTCTTAATCGTTTCACGATAGACAATCTTTTGTTCATCAATTTCGATATCAACCTTGAACATGTTCTTCATACGTTCGATGATATAACCAAGGTGATTCATTCCCATTCCACCTAAGAGGAGTTGGGCTGTTTCTTTATTTCGTTTAATTTCAAACGAGGGATCTTCAAGATTCAAACGGTGCAATGCAGAAGATATTTTATCTTCATCGTTTTTGTTCTTAGGATGTACTGCGATATAAATAACAGGTGTGGGGAGAGGAACTGATGGATAGACAATGGGACTCTTGGGATCCGCGAGGGTATCACCTGTTCCTAAACCATCAATCTTCGCGAGTGCAGCAATATCGCCAGCATGGAAACTCGTGCATTCAATTTGTTGTTTACCACGAGGTGCGAATAAGTTGGCAATCTTTTTCTGGTCACCTTTATTGGAGATCACGACATCTTGACCTAATTTTAAGGTTCCGCTATTGATCTTTAAATAACTAATTTGACCTAAGAAGGGGTCAACTGTGGTCTTAAAGACATACGCTGAGAAAGGCTCATCATCATGGGTATGACGCGTTTGTTCTTCACCAGTTTTAGCATCTCTGCCTGTTAACGCACGAAGTTCATCGGGTGCAGGTAGGTAATCGATCAACATATTAAGCATGGTGCGAACACCGATAGTCTTGGTTGCTGAACCGACTAAGACAGGGGTAAGTTCACCTTCGATGATGCCTTGACGGAGCGCTTCTTTGACTTTATCTTCAGGTAGTTCTTCACCCGATAAATAGAGATCTAAGAGTTCTTCTGATGTTTCAGCGACGCTTTCTAAAATCATGTTATGAAGTTCATCCACTTTGGGTTTCTTTTCGTCCCAGATCGGTGCATCATGGGATTCAACACCATCAAAGATACGTGCTTTCATTTCAATCACGTTGACAAAACCTTCAAAATTTTCGCTCTTGCCAATCGGCCAACAGAAAGGAACAGCCTTTTTACCAAGCTTTTCGCGAATGTCTTCTAATACTTTTTCAAATTTCACGTTCTCTTTGTCCATCTTATTGACAAAGATAATTGCGGGAATATGACGTTTTCTAATTTCTAACCAAACACGTTCGGTACCGACTTCAACACCCTTGAGTGAGTCGACCATAATGATGGCACCTTTGACGACCTCAAGCGCTTGATTTAAGTCTCCGACAAATTCATCACTTCCTGGAACATCTATAAAATTTAACTTATAGTCTTTCCATTCAACGGGTAGAACTGAAAGCGACAAGCTGGCAAGCTTATTTTGTTCTTCCACTAAATAGTCAGATACGGTATTCTTTCTTTCAATTTCTCCTTTTTTGTCGATCGCTTTACCGACATAGAGCAAAGCTTCAGAAATACTGGTTTTGCCTGATCCTTGGTGTCCTAAAATTGCAATGTTGCGGATTTCTTTGGTGTTATATTCCTTCATCCTTAACCTCCTGTAAACGTTTTCTTCTTTTGTACTTATATTATAACATAATATTTTGTCCAAAAAATGCTTTTTATCCCAATTTCGTTAATTTAACACAACTCCTATTTAGTGGTATAATGAAAGCGGTGAAATCATGAATAAAATAGCGATCAACTTAATCGAATGGTACCAAAGAGACATTTCTCCCCACAGCAATCACAAATGCAGACATACACCTACCTGTTCTGCCTATGCGAAGGAATGCTATACACGGTTTAATTTTGTGAAAGCATCCTTTTTAACGACAAAACGTATTTTGACCTGTAATCCGTTATTTAAACCCAAATATGATCCTGTACCCGAAAAGAAAATGAAAAAAAAGAAGCATGACGCTCATGATGAATGAGGTCATGCTTTTCTTATTTTTGTTCTTCTTTCCGCTTTTCAGCTTGACGCTTAATGACTTTTTGTCTGGTGAATGCTTCTCTTTCTTTTTCTTCAAGGGCATCACTGATGTATTTGATCTGTGACTCAAAACGGGGAATCACGATGTTTTGGAGTGCATTGGCACGTTTTTGTGTCTTTCTGATCGCATTGGCTAAGCGATACGTCGAATTATCAATTTCAGCAAGCTTGACAGTGAGTTCTCTTACCTTTTGGAAGGACTTATAAGCATAGTCAAACTTGGTATTGGTATGACCGATACCATAAGTAATCTTGACTTGCTCTGCATAGTGGGAAACCGAAGGTATTTCAACACCCATGACACTTCGGTAGGTGACTTCAACCCCATTATCCAACGGGATTGATTTTGCGATATCACTGACAATACCGAGTGTAATGTTTGCTTCTTGAAGCGCTTGATACGCTTGTTGATAGGTGTGTGCAAGATCCTTACGTAGGAGTCTCACATCTTCGATCAATGTCATCATCTCACGAATCAAAATGTTGCGTTTACGATCCATGAGCTCATACCCTTTTTTCGCAAGAGCAAATGATTTTTGTAAAGCCATCAAATTCCCTTTCGTAGGAAAGATTTGTTGGGTCATTCAAACTCACCTTTCAATCCTTTAATAATCGGTTTGGTGATAATATTGAACCGTTCAACAGCACGTTGATGGTTATAGTGAATATCCACCAGTTTTTCATCGATACGATGTAATTCTTCTTTCGGTAAAACAGACAGGAGATCCCAACCTAAATCAAGGGTTTCAGTGATGTTACGATTTGTATCAAATCCTTGACCAATAAAGAATTTTTCAAAGAGTTTACCAAACTCAATGTATTTTCGGTCGATGGGAGATAATTCATCTTCACCGATGACGGATGCTAAGCTTCGTGCATCTTGTACAATAGCATAGGAAGCAAAGAGTTGGTTAGCCACAGCAGAGTGATCCTCACGGGTAAAGCCAGCACCAATCCCATCTTTCATCAGACGTGAAAGGGATGGAAGAATACCAATCGGTGGAAAAACACCAGTTTGGTTAAGATCACGGGATAACACGATTTGACCTTCAGTAATATAACCTGTTAAGTCAGGCACAGGATGGGTGATATCATCGTTAGGCATCGTTAAAATGGGGATTTGTGTCACACTTCCTTTGGTGTTCTTCACAATACCAGCCCGTTCATATAGCGATGCTAAGTCTGAATAGAGATATCCTGGGAATCCCTTACGGCCAGGAATTTCACCTTTAGAGGAAGAGAACTCACGGAGTGCTTCACAGTAGGAGGTGACATCAGTCATGATGACAAGTGCATGCATGCCATGTTTATAGGCTAAGTATTCTGCTGCTGTCAATGCGAAACGTGGGGTTAACATACGTTCAATAATCGGTTCATTGGATAAATTTAAGAACATGACGACTTTATGCATAACGCCAGCTTCTTCGAATGATTGTCTAAAGTATTCAGCCACGTCATTTTTGACACCCATGGCTGCGAAGATCACACAGAAATCATCGCCTTGAGAATCGGCAATTTTCGCTTGTTTGACAATTTGAACCGCGAGTTCATTATGCGGCATCCCAGAACCAGAAAAGATAGGGAGTTTTTGCCCACGAATCAGCGTGGTCAGTGCATCTATCGAAGAAATCCCAGTTTGGATATAGTTTCTAGGATAAACACGAGAGACAGGATTTAACGGAAATCCGTTAATATCACGACGTTCATCGACATAGACATCACCGAGTCCATCAATCGGTTGACCCGAACCATTAAAGACACGTCCTAAGATTTCTTTAGAAAGTGACATTTCTACGGGGTGACCCGTCATTTTGATTTTGGTGTTGGAAAGTGAAATATCGTGTGTACCTTCGAAGACCTGAATGGCGACTTTTTGACCTTCAACTTGGACAATACGTCCGTGACGTGTTGATCCATCATTCAGTCTGATCTCAACCATTTCTTCAAAACCTGCTTTTTCCACGTGATCGAGGAAAATCAGCGGACCATTGATTTCACTGAGTCCAATATAATAGATATTCATGATTTACCTCCTTAGTGAATGCGTTTGAACGCTTGATCGATGTCTTTTTCATAATCCTTTAAGCGTCCAATCTCACTGTTGGGGACATCATACTTCATCTTGATGACATGTTCAAAAATACCTGTCTCAAGGAGTAATTGAATGGATTTACTGCTTTCAATAAACTGTTTAGCTTTTTTGAATAAGTATAAGATGACGTCCATCATATAAAGTTGTTTTTCGAGGGGTACAAACGTGTCATCTTTATGAAACGCATTTTGCTGTAAGTATCCCAAACGAATCACTTTACCGATTTCAATAATCAACTTTTGATCATCAGGTAAGACATCACTACCGATCAACTTCACGATTTCAAGAAGTTTGTTTTCTTCAGCAAGAAGTGACATGATCTCTTGACGATTCATTAAAAAACGATGATCGACATGTTGATCATACCAACGGGATAGATCATTGATATACTCAGAATAACTTAAATTCCAGTTAATCGCTGCATAGTGTCTTTGATACGCAAGTTGTTTATCGAGAGCCCAGAAACTTCTGACGAAACGTTTGGTGTTTTGGGTTACAGGTTCAGAGAAGTCAGCACCTTGGGGGGATACCGCACCAATGATGGTGACTGATCCTGATAGATGGGCCTTGGTTTCCATATAACCTGCACGTTCGTAGAACTGGGAAATACGCGAGGGTAAATACGCGGGGAAGCCTTCTTCCGCAGGCATTTCCTCTAAGCGTCCACTGATTTCACGAAGTGCTTCTGCCCAACGTGAGGTAGAGTCAGCCATGACGGCCACATGATACCCCATATCACGATAGTATTCTGCAATCGTCACACCAGTGTAAATTGAAGCCTCTCTGGCTGCTACTGGCATGTTAGAGGTATTGGCGATTAAGATGGTTCTTTCCATCAAAGGTTTATTCGTTCTTGGGTCGATGAGATCGCCGAATTCTTCCAAGACTTGGGTCATTTCGTTACCACGTTCACCACAGCCTACATACACAATTAGGTCTGCATCACACCATTTCGCAAACTGGTGCTGCATCATGGTTTTCCCTGTACCAAAGCCACCAGGAACGGCAGCAGTTCCACCTTTGGCGATTGGAAATAATGTATCGATCACGCGTTGTCCACTGACGAGTGGAATGGTAATTGGTAAGCGTTTGACGACGGGGCGAGGCGTTTTAATCGGCCATTTTTGAGTTAGATTAAGTTCATGTGTGTGTCCATTTTGATCTTTAATTATCAAAACAGTATCATAGATTTTGTAGTTACCATTGGGTTTAACAGAAACCACTTTCCCCGCTTTCCCTTTAGGAATTAACAAGCGATGTTCAATCGATGCAGTTTCTTGGATACGACCAAAAATCATGCCTTCTTCGACGACATCATCGTTTTTCACATCAAATGTGACTGGCCACATTTTTTGTTTATCGAGGGGTTCAACTGCACTTCCTGTAGGTATAAACATCCCCGAGGATGCAGCAATCATATTTAAAGGACGTTCGATCCCATCAAAGATATTCTTCATTAAACCAGGGCCTAAAATGACAGAGATCGGTTCCCCAGTAGGATAAACAGGTTCCCCAATCGTTAATCCTGTCGTGGATTCATAGACTTGGATCGTTGTTTTCGACTGCGAAATCGAAATGACTTCGCCCATCAATTTTTGACGACCGACATAAACCATTTCGAGCATCTGAAAGTTAGTGACGTCTTTGACGGTGACGACAGGACCATTGATTGAATAAATGACATGTTCCATAGTGGTCCTCCTTATCGTCTAATGAACAACTTCGAATGACTTAAGAACCATTCTTTTTGTTCATGATATTTCGCATCGAGTGTTTCATCAATCTCCATATGTTTATCTTTGATGGAGAGAATAAAACCACCGAATGTAATCGATTTGCTTTCGGTTATAGAAAGTTGTTTAGCAGGGATACTCTCTTTGAGCAATGCCAAAACGACTTGGTCACCTTCTGCACAAGAAAAACTGACCTCGTAACCATTGATCGAGGTTAAGTTTTCAGCAATACGTCCTTTGACCCAAGATGCATAGGCTTTAGAATCGACAAAGGATTTGATTTTTGTTTCAATCTGTTTAAAGATATCTGCAGCCATCGCATTTCTTTCTTGAATGAGACGTTCGTTATATCCTAAACCGATTTGATTGAGTTCCTCTTGGTATTCGATTTGGACATCTTTAAGTTCTTTTGCCATTTGAACTTGCTTTTTTATGTTGATATCATCGGAGACTTTTTTAACCTCACGATGATACAAATAATCAATTTCTTTTTCGAGCTTTTTTATCTGAGTTTCAGATTCTTTTTGAATGGCTTTTTCAAAGTAGCGTCGAAGTTGATCTTCGTTATAATATGCCATCGATTTCACCTCACAATTTGACGCCAATGGCTTCACTGACGTATCGGTCTATGGCTTCACCGATTTCAGTTGACCCGTGGCGGTCAGGAATTTCGACAATGAGTTGACGGGGTTGGGTTAGTTTGAGTTCTGAAATGACTTGCGGTGCAAGTTCAACCAGTTTGGTCGTCACGAGAATGATTGCGATATTGGGATCTTCGAGAGCGCCTTCGAGTGCGCGTAAAAACTCGTCCTTCCCATGGACGACAACCCCTTCAATACCGACCAGTCGCATCCCGACTTCAGTATCTACATTGTCACTAATTAAAAAGAAGCGCATAAAAATCCTTCTTTCGATTAAAGCTGGTTAATAATTAAGATCGAGATGAGTAGACCGTAAATGGCAACCCCTTCACCAAGTGCAACGAAGATAAGGGATTTACCAAAGTTCTTTTCATTTTCAGAAAATGCACCGATAGCGGCTGGAGCTGCAGCAGCAACGGCAATCCCTGCACCGAGGGCTGACATTCCAGTTGCAAGTGCAGCTGAGATAAAGCCAAGACCTTGGGCAAGTGTTCCAGTCATTAAATCAACCGCAGGATCGCCTTCAGCTCCAAGAACGGAGAATCCATTAAAAAGTTGAACGACCAAGACTAAGGCAATGACCGCAAAAAATGACGCGATATGAGTCACTAAACGGCTTTTTGCTGTCTTCGCTGTGGTTTTGCCACGAAATACCTTAATTAAAGGGAGTGTGATTAAAACGATCAAAATAAGGGGTAATAATAATTCCATCCATGTTAACATAATTTAGTCCTCCTAAAAATTTACTGATTTAACGCGTTAAACGCAACACCATTACCTTTGTAATAGCGAGAAAACATTTCATAAAACTGCAGACGTAACACCTGAATACCAACGATCATGCCCTCAAGAGCCATGACGAAGAGGTTACCAAAGATTAAGACAACGATACTACCAGCGCCAGCAAACATATCCATTAAACTCATGACCACGAGCATCATTCCGGCATGGGATAAGACGAATCCGCCTACACGCAAGAAACTCATCGTGTTCGTGACATAGGATAAGACAATTTCAAAGAGTTCGAAGAAGCCTTCCACGAAGAAACCACCAAATCCATTGGGGAACATCTTGTGGTGATGGAATTTTCTTTCCAAAGGTTCTTTGAAGAAAATGGCTAAGAGTGGAATTCCCACGAACAAAGCAATCGTTAAGCCATTAAAGACGGGGATTTGTAGACCCAGTTGCAATGCAGCACCTGCGCCGATAAACCCATACATCAACAGACCAGCGAAACCATTATGCGAGAGCACCATTTCGACGTAATCCTTTTTCCTGAATAACGTGACGATGTTCATGATCATCGCAATGATAATCAATAAGGCACCAATGGCGATGGCTGAGATCAGCAGTGTCATGGTAAATGCACCATCCATCACGTGGATCGGTTTACCTGGAAGACCGAGCACATTGGTGTAAAAGGGTGTAAGAATCTCTTCATCCCCGAAAAAGGATCCATAAAGCAGGCCAAATAGGGCAGATGACAAACCAATACGAACGCCAACAGCACCGAGTGCCATCTTCTTATACTTCCAAAATAACCACCCTAGCAACATCAAGACAAGTCCTTGTCCAAGATCACCGAACATGATACCGAACAAAAGTGAGTATGTGATGGCAACAAAAGGTGTGGGATCAATGTCGTGATAGTTTGGCACACCATACATCTCAACAAACATGCCAAACGGTTTACTGAACCACCCATTTCTTAACTTGGTGGGGGTAGTAATACGCTTATCGGTTTCAGGATCATTGACTTCGATTTCGACGTCTTCAAGTCCTTCAAACGCTGACGTAAATTTGTGCACATCAGGTTCAGGCATAAAGCCAGAGATAGAGAATTTATCACCGAGACCTACGACGTATTTCTTAGCTTCAAAGAGTCTGTTGACAAAGAGAAGTTCTGCCTTGATGCAAGCAAGCTGGTTGGTACATCCGCATGAAATTTCATAGATGTCACTCTTGTATTGATCAATGAGTTTTTTCGCGGTTTGAATTTCTGCTTCTAGTGCTGAAACTGCTTCTTTAGGTGTCCCATGAACAAAATCAGGGATATAAATGCGTTCAAAGAAGAGTGAAGAGAAGATATTATCGACTTCTCTTTTATATTCTGCAGTGGTGAAATACATACACCAGGTATAACTATCATCAAAATTAAACGCTTTAAACACATAAGGCTTGTTTTGGAAATAAGAGAGTTTATCGACTGAGTCATTCGGTAAACGACCAAAACGAATGTAGATATATTCACACGCAAAAAGATCATCTAAAGGAATATCCAAACTTTCGATGTTTTTAACTGAGATGAGCGCATTTTGGTATTTTTGAATATGCTGCTCGTATTCTTTAATTTTTGAGACTTCATTCTCAAGTGATTGTTTGGTCTCATTGATATACTCATACATCTCATTGATGTTGTAGTCGATTTCTCTTTGTTCGACATCAGGAAGATTTAAATCATATTTCTTTTCGATTTCTTCAATTTCCTGTAACATCGGTTGACATGGATTTTCTGCCACGAATGAGGTCAAACCATGGACTCTTTCGACAATCTCACTGGCCAAAACAGGATGAAATCCTTTGATGTCAATAAAACGCATCAACACTTCATCAAGCTGTTTGACGTTTGAGGTTAAATCGATAAGTTTCATTTTAGCGATTCCCATATAAACTCCTTAGTAAATCAGCATCGTTTTAATTTCCGCTTCATCGACTTGATATCGAATACCTTCGATAATGTTGGTGATGTTTTCGATTTCCATTTGGCTTAAAGTGACAAAAGCCATGAAAACCTTGGGAACTTCCGATGCAAAATAGATATATTTTCGTGCAAGATCATACCGTATTTTACCCGCAAAATATTCAATATAGACGTAATCTTTTTCATTGACGAATTTCGAATACTCCGAATTGGATAAGTATTTAACGATTTGATCAGGATTGGATAAATTAATCATTTCATCCCACTTTTTTTCTGAGATGCGCAAATGATCTTTGATCAACACATCTTTAATGGTTTGTGGGGTTGCTTGATAGAATTTCTTCAAACGATAGATCTTGGTTATATTAGAAAGCTCGATTTTGGTTTGAAAAATGCCTTCAATGTCTTTCTTTAGCGAACCGCTATAATGTTTATCTATTCGACGGAACGCTTCTTGGTAATAATAGACTTCGAGTTTATGTTCGATATCAAGATAACGAATCATTTCAGGATCATCTGTACGATAAGGTCTTAAGATTTGATAATAGGGCGAATTTTTGACCGCTTCTAAAAGTTCATCATATGTTTGGACCTTCAACATCTTATGGACATCAATCTTGGTATGGACTTCGAAAAACAAGGGTAATTTACCAATATTATCTTCAAATTCCATGGAAATGATGGTCCGTAATGTGGATAAGATGAGTTCTGTTTCTTGTTGGACGATGTTGAGTAAATAAAACTCCATATCCTTGGAATGAACCATCTTGATCAATCTTAAGATTTGTTCAAACGCATTTTTTCGGATGAGAAGCTCAAGTTGTCCGCGATGAATGGATGCCTCTTGAACTGAATATAAAATCTCTTGATAATTGACTGATTTTTTTAGAAAGCCTACTAAATCAGGAAGTGAACGCATCTTCACCAAGCGTTCATAATCTTCTGCCTTCAAAAAATGTCCAAAAATCGATTTTGCTTTCGTGATTACTGCATTATTGGATAAATCCTTCATGCCATCACTTCCTTACTTGATGCATGTGTCATAGATCGTTTGGATCCATTGATCTTTTTCACGTTCAAACACGTCATGAAGTTCCTTCAATGCAGCATCAAATTTAATTTTTTCGTGTTCTTTTTTGATATTAATTTCTTCTTGATATTTCTTTTTCAGTTGAGAAACAGCATCTTTAATCTCTTTTTGCATCGCTTTTTTGAGCTGCTTTTCTTCTTCCTTAATCAGGGCATCAAGATTATCTTTTTTTGTTTTTAATTCTTGGACCGTTTCACGAGCTTTCTTATCAATCTGAATGGTATCCTTAATCAAATGGCTATACATTCATTTCACCTTCTTTAATATTAATATGCACGAGCAAACCAGACGGTTTGAACCGCTTTCTTGCCCGTCACAGGACATGTTTCTGTAATCAATGTTTGATTAAATGGAATGACACGTGCTGTAGCTGTGGTATCTTTTTTGATTTGAATTTCAGCTTCTTCACCAGAGATGCTCATCGAAACATACCCACCATGCTTGATTAAGGTCTTAAACTCATCATAGGTTTTTGCTTCATAGGTATTTTTGTTAACATCATCAAGTGCTCGTTGATATAAGGTGTCATGCATCTCTTTGAGTAAGGCGTCCATATGACGTGTGACATCATTTATAGCCATGGTATGCTTTTTGCGATCGTGACGCGTCACAAGGGTAACATGCCCTGCCTCAAGGTCTCTAGGGCCGATTTCAATGCGGACAGGGTAGCCTTTCATTTCATACTCAGCAAACTTCCAACCCACTGATTTATTGGTATCATCGATTTGTACACGATAACCTGCTTGTTTAAGCGATTGGTAAAGTGTATCGGTTGCTTCTTTGACTTCAAGACGTTGCGATTGAATGGGAATTAAGACGATTTGTGTGGGGGCGACATAAGGAGGAAGGACTAATCCTTCATCATCACCATGAACCATGATAATCGCACCAATCAACCGTGTAGAGACTCCCCAAGATGTTTGATACGCATATTGGAGTTTATTGTTTTCATCAGTAAATTTGATATCAAATGCTTGAGAGAAATTTTGACCGAAATAATGGGTCGTACCTGATTGGAGTGCTTGACCATCATGCATGAGTGCTTCGATACTATACGTTTCAACCGCACCTGCAAATTTCTCTTTTTCTGTCTTTCTTCCGGTCACGAAGGGAATGGCAAGTAGCTTTTCGCCTAACTCACGGTAAATTTCTAAGATGTCCAAGGTTTCTTTTCGGGCTTCTGCTTCATTAGCATGCACGGTATGCCCTTCTTGCCATAAGAATTCTTTTCCTCTTAAAAATGGACGTGTTGTTTTTTCCCAACGGACAACACTACACCATTGATTATAGAGCTTTGGTAAGTCACGATATGAATTGACAATCTTTTGATAATGCGTGCAAAAAAGCGTCTCGGATGTAGGTCTAATAATGAGACGTTCTTGTAGATCCTCAACACCTGTTGTGGTGACCATCGCAGTTTCAGGAGCGAAACCTTCCACATGTTCTTTTTCCTTCTGAAATAACGATTCAGGGATCAATAATGGCATATAGACATTTTGATGATTGGTTTCTTTAAATCGGCGATCGAGATACTGCATAATGCCTTCCCAAATCGCATACCCATAGGGTCTGTAAATAATAAATCCTTTGACATCGCTATAGTCCATGAGTTCTGCTTTTAAGCAGAGGTCTGTATACCATTGTGCGAAGTCTTGATCACGTGACGTGACTGATGAGACGAGTTTCTTTTGTTGATTCATAGAGTTCACCTTTTGAATGCTTTAATAATGATATTGATAATGACAAAGAAAAATATAAATGAGAAAATAGGCATAATGGTCATTCCCGTAGAATTAAAGACGATAAACGGGAGTGCTTGAAAAGCGAGAATAACGAAAATTACTGTGAGAATAATCCTTACCGGATTTTTAGGTCGAATCGATGTTTTTGGTTCGGTTTTGTTGGTACGATTTTCAATTGCTTTGAATGATTTCTTGTTCTTAGCATCCGTTCGTGCTGTATCTTGAGCAGATTTTCGATCCTGTTCCTCAAATAACTTATCGTATTTCGCAAATGGATCTTGATTCTTGTCGTTCATGGTTTCACCTTTTTCGTTTTACCATCTTCGAAGATAATTTTCCGCTCTCTATAGAGTAATCCCAACGCACGTTTGAATGCTTTTTTGGACATCTCAAAATAGTTTTGAATCTCTTCTGGGGTACTATCCGCAGTCAGAGGAAGATCACCTTGATGGTCGATGTAATCCATAATGATCTCTGCATCAGAAAATCGTGCGATTTCTTTTTGTTCAATCAGAGATCCTGTATAACCTTTTTCCGAAAGGTAGGTGATCTTGACATTGACTTTTTCACCAAGTCTATGTTCGTGTTTCATCATGGATTTATGGACGAAGATCCATTGTCCTTCTTCGGTAAGCAAATTTGCTCCTTCTGTTCCTAATGTTTGAACATAAGCATCGATGCTTTGCTTTAATTCTAATCCTTCTTTTGTATCTTGGCTCGTACGATGCACTAATTTTGCAACAAGTTTACCTTTGAGCTTTAACGAGACAAAAAGATGATCTCCGGGTCGTGGCCATAACAATGGATTTGAGGGTAGATCATCCACAGACAATAAGACGCCTTTTTGAATGCCCATATCTAAGAAGATTCCGAGTGAAGGAACGACATCGGTCACTTCGAGCCACGCTTTCTCTCCTAATGTGAGATAGGGTTTACGTAAAGTGGCAGCAAGTCTTCCCTTGTTATCAAAATATAAAAATGCATCGACGATGTCGCCTGCTTTTAACTCCTGATGGAGGGATTCATTAAAATGTAAAAAGACCTCATCCTGGCCTAAATGAAGCATATAGCCAATATCGGTCTTACGGTTAACCGTCATTTGGTATATGGCACCGACACTTAATGTCATAGATATCACCTTTCTTATTTTATCACAAAATATGAAAATGGTACTGAAAATAAAAAAAGAGTGCGTTAGCACTCATAAATCCAACTCTTTCAAAACGCTTTCATAACGCTTGAGCAACAAATCTTTGAAAAATTTCTGCAAAGGCTTCAAATCTTTCTCAGTTTTGAAAGCTTCAAGATAATCTATATAGGACTCACGTTGGTCTAACGGAATAGAAATGGGCAAATAGTGATGTTGAATTAGGAAATAGTTAAGGGCAAGTTTTGCAAGTCTACCATTCGCATCAACAAAGGGATGAATCTTCGCAATGCTCGCATGAACATAGGTTGCTTTTTCTAATGGTGTTCCTTCAAAGGATTCAAGTGTCTGGAAGAATCGAGACATTCTATCATACACTTTCACATAATCTGGAGGTTGATGTGTCGCACCGAAGATGTTGATATTGACATTGCGGTAGACACCGCCTTGGAAAATACCATCCACGAGAATCTCATGAATATCCTTTAATTTTTCTTCGGTAAAAGGCTTTTTTGCACTCGCTTCTTGTTTCACATAATCAAACGCTTTTAAGTGGTTAAGAATTTCTTTTTGTTCTCTTTCACTGTATTCGAGGAGGGCTTTCGCATGACTGAGACGTTTTACGTCTTCATAAGCGACACGGTTTTGGTTAACCATGCCCACAGCATCGTAGGTGTACATCAAGGCAAATTTGGTTTCAACTTCTTCAAGTTGTTCCTTATGACATTCCTTGATGACGTTTTCTAGATGCTGACGCTCTACCTCTAAAAGTTCTTTCTCCATAATGATCTACGCTCCCATCTTTGCTATGATTATACCATAAAAGCGCTCACATAAACAATAGATAATAAAAACACTTCCTAAGAAGTGCTTGAGTTACGAAATCGCTTCAAAAATGCTTTGGTTCTTTCCTCATTTGGGTGAGTAAAAATGTCTGTCGGCGTACCAATTTCTGCGATGACACCTTGGTCCATAAAGACGATACGATCAGAAACTTCTTGAGCAAATGCCATCTCATGTGTCACGATGACCATCGTCATACCTTCGCTTGCGAGTGCCTTAATGACGGATAGAACTTCACCGACCATTTCAGGATCAAGTGCTGATGTCGGTTCATCAAATAACATGATTTTAGGTTGCATACATAGCGCTCTTGCTATCGCGACACGCTGTTTTTGTCCACCGGATAAACGATTTACTTTCTGATGTATGAAGTCTTGCATTCCAACTTTATTTAAATAAGTCATCGCTTGTTCTGTCGCCTCTGCTTTACTCTGGTTTAAGAGTTTGATAGGGGCTAGTGTGCAGTTATCAAGAACCGATTTATTGTTGAATAAATTGAATGATTGAAACACCATCCCAATATGCATGCGAAGATGATCTAAATCTGTTTTTGGATCCATGAGGTCAGCACCTTCAAAGATGATGTGGCCATCATCAGGCTCATTCAATAGGTTTAAACATCGTAATAATGTCGTCTTTCCTGATCCTGAAGAACCGATAATGGTCACGACCTCTTTTTCATGAATGGATAAATCAATCCCTGATAAGACATGTTGATTTCCAAAACGTTTGTGAATATTTTGGATATCCAAAATGATGTTAGGCATGGGCTTTAACCTCCATTCCTCTTTCAAGACGTGTGACCACTTTTCCAGTCACATAAGTCAAGAATAAATAGATGATAGCAGCGATTAAAAATCCTTCCACGACTCTAAAGTTCGCTGAAGTAGCTGATTGGGTTGCTCTAAAAAGATCAAAGACACCAATGACAGAAAGTACAGCAGTATCCTTAAGATTGACGATAAATTCATTTCCGATAGCGGGTAATGAATTTTTAATCGCTTGAGGTAAGATGATTAGAAACATTGCTTTAGACCGGGAAAACCCTAATGATCGAGCTGCTTCCATTTGTCCAACATCGACGCCATTGATACCACTTCGAATGACTTCTGCAATGTATGCAGTGGTGTTTAACGTAACGACAACAAGACCTGCGACCAAGGGTGACCACCAACTAATTCTAAGAGGTGCAATCCCGTAATAAAAGATCATCGCTTGAACAATCATTGGTGTCCCTCGGAATAGGGTGATGTAAGTCATTGAAAACCATTGTCCTAATTTTTTTAAAACTTTTTGAATCGATGCATCACGTCTTTGATCGATCTCTTGAGTACGGAGCACGGTTAAAAACAGGGAGAGGATAAATCCTCCCACTGTTCCGATCACAGAAAGCATTAATGTAATGAACACCCCACGGAAAAAGAAACCTGCATAGGTTTGAATCAAATACCAAACCGTTTCAAAAAAAGCATCTTTGGGAGGTAATTGTAACCAAATAAACATTATTCTTGGGGTTGTCTTGATAAGGCATCCGCCATGATTTGATTACGCTCTGCAGTTGTGAGTGTTGCTAACGCTAGATTGACTGCTTCAAGTAGATCTTGATCTTCTTGGCGAAGTGCTACAGAGACGATCACATCTTCATCAGAAACTTCAAAACCACTCGTGCCTTCAAACTGAATGATTTGAAGATTGGAGTTTGCAGCCACCATGCCTTGTGCGACAGGGAGTTCAGCAATAAATGCATCAGCAGCATTTTGAGCCACAGCAGTGCCTAAAAGACCATAACTATCAAGAGGTTCTAAGTGATTGACATTAGGAATTTGATCGATAAGATCATCTTGAAGGGTACCAAGTTGTGCAACCACACGTGCACCATCAAAATCATTTAATGATGTTGCATCGGTGTAATTTCCGGTTGCAGAAACAACCATAACCTGTTCAGATCTAAAATATTCTTCGGAGAATGCAACCGTTTGAGCACGCTCTGCAGTTGGGCTCATCCCGGCAATAATCATATCAATTTCACCGGCAAGAAGGGCAGGAATAAGACCATCCCATTCGATGGCTTTAATAACTAGTTCTAATCCTAATTCATCGGCGATTAATGACGCCACAACAACATCATAACCATCTACATAAACACCAGGTTGACCATCCAGTGCGACAGTGAACTCATTTTGTGTTGCTGTCGACCAGTTAAATGGCGCATACGCAGCTTCTAACCCTACCACAAACTCGGTTTCGCTTTCCAAATCAAACTGCTCGGTTGAGCCACACGCTGCAAGCAAACCTAATGCGACAGCTAACAAGACAAACAATACTACTCTTTTCATTCTCTCTTCCTCTTTCTTTTGTTATTTTGTAACAAAAAAAGCATCCGAGAGGACACTTCAAAAGTGAAAAATTTCCAATTTTGCTAGCGCCTCTACTTTTCGTAGGAGTGTTATAAGTATTTCCTATAACCCCATGATTCATTCATGCCTGAATGGTCATTCGGCGATGATTACCTTTCCCATGCTTCTTCGCCTGCCGGCTCCAGATGGTACTTTGATGCATCGCTACCTCTATGCTTTAATTTTACGTGGTCCATTGTAACAACCAATGAACGATATGTCAACCAAAAAACGAATAAAAGCGTTTTCCATCTAAAAAATGCCTGTAAAAATAGAAGGGGGACTCGGTTAAGAGTCCCCATTACCTTTAAAATTATTACGCCTTACGAACGTTTGCTGCCTGTGGGCCGCGGTCGCCGTTCTTGACTTCGAATTCTACTTGGTCGCCTTCTGCTAATGTTTTGTACCCTTCAATTTGGATTGCACTGTAGTGTACAAAAATGTCCTTACCTTCAGCTGAAGAGATAAAACCATATCCCTTGTCAGCGTCAAACCATTTTACTACGCCTTTCATTCTGTTACTCCTTAAATTTATACTTGACACTTTCATGCCTATTTCCATTATACACACTGGGGTATCAAATTACAAGGAGATAATTCGCAAAATAATGATTAAGCAAATTGGCTTTGATAAAGCTCATAGTAAAAGCCTTGTTTTTCCATTAAGGTTTGATGATTTCCCTGTTCGATGATGTCGCCTTCTTTCACCACAAGGATTAAATCGGCGTTTTGGATGGTGGATAGACGATGAGCTATTACGAATGTGGTCTTGTTTTCCATAAGTGCTAACATCGCCTTTTGAATTTGAACTTCTGTATGTGTATCGACATTAGAGGTTGCTTCATCTAGGATCAACATCTTGGTTTTGGAAAGCATGGCACGGGCGATCACAAGTAATTGTTTTTGTCCTTTGGAGATATTTAGACCTTCATCTGTCAAGAGAGTATCATACCCATTGGGTAGATGACTGATGAATGAATGGATACGTGCTTTCTTAGCTGCTTCTTCGACTTCCATTCGGCTGACATCACCATTCCCATAAGCGATATTATCATGTACTGTTCCATGGAAGATCCATGTATCTTGCAAAACCATCGAGAAAGCACGACGAAGGCTGTTTCGTGTCAGTGTTCTTGTCTCTAGATGATCGAGATAGATCCTTCCTTCATTGACGTCATAGAACCGCATCAGTAAGTTAACCAATGTGGTTTTACCCGCACCTGTTGGTCCTACGATCGCGATGGTTTTGCCTTGTTCTGCAACAAAGCTTACATTCTTTAATACAGGTTGTTCAGTATACCCAAAGGTGACGTGATCAAAGGAAACTTTACCCTTCACCTGTTCATAAGCGATCGCATCTTCGATATCTTGAGGTTCATTTTCATGATCAATGACATGAAAGACACGTTCAGCAGCGGCGAGTGCACTTTGGATATCTGCCATAATGTTGGATAATGAGTTAATCGGGCCAGAGAAACGTCTGGAGTAAAGGGTGAAACTGGTTAAATTTCCTAACGTGATCTGGGAGAAGAAATAAAGGATACCTCCGAAGACACCTACGAGGGCTACAGATAAGTTTGAGACAAAATTCACAGAAGGACCCACTGAGGTTGAATAATACCCAGATTGATAGGAGGCAGTGGTCGCTTCTTCATTGATTTGATCAAAGCGATGGAGGACCGCTTCTTCTTGGACATAGGATTGAATCGTTCTTTGACCTGTGATCATCTCTTCGGCAAATCCATTCATTTCACCGAGTTTTTGATTACGTACACGATACTTCTGTTTCACAATCTTGGATAAAACTTTGGTAATTGTAATCGATATGGGAATCGTTAGAACAAAGACTAGGATAAGTACTTTTGACATGATAAACATCATGACAAGTGAAATGATGACCGTGATGATAGAGGTGAATACTTGGATCGCATCATTGGCCAAAGAGGTATTGATGGTATCAATATCGTAACTCATGCGCGAGATAATATCCCCTGTTTGGTTTTGATCAAAATATTTGATCGAGACATGATTGAGTTTTTCAAATAAGTCTTTACGCATCTTATACGTAACGCTTTGTGAAATCTTGGTCATCTGTACCGATAAGATATAACTGATCAGGGCAGACAATAAGTAGAACCCAATCATTAACCCACCAAAGAAAAAGACTTTGCCAAAATCGACACCATTTTCCATCGCACCGATGGTTTCACCGGTAAGGTATGGACCGACGAGAGAAAGTGCGTTGGTGATCAGTGTAAAAAAGAGGGCTATATAGAGTTTTCTGCGATAAAAGTAAAGATACTTCCAGAGACGTTTTAATACGTAACTACGATTCTTAACGCGATCAGAACCATCATTTCGTCCTCTACCTTGTTTTCCCGCATACATCATGATGGCTCACCTCCTAGCTGGTAGTAAGCAATCTCTTGATAAATCGATGAAGATTTCATCAGTTCTTCATGCGTACCTGAAGCGATAATTTCTCCATCATCAATGAGCAAGATTAGATCGGAATCTTTGAGTGAAGAAATACGCTGTGCAATGATAATTTTTGTCGTATGTTGCATTTCTTTTTTCAGCGCTAAACGCATGTTCATGTCGGTTTTATAATCGAGTGCCGAAGATGCATCATCCAAAATGATGACTTCCGGTTTACCAGCAACTGCACGTGCGATAAGCACTCTTTGTTTTTGTCCACCTGAAAGATTCATCCCACGTTGTGCCATGCGATGTTCCATTTCATCCTCTTTATCATAGATAAACTCCGCTTGTGCAACTTTGGTGGCCACTTCGATGTCTTGATT
>CALMNM010000028.1 GCA_937868795.1 uncultured Acholeplasma sp. | reverse complement strand
ATGTGTCACTACTTGGACTTACCCATCAATACATGAATGCACAGGACAAATGAATATGAATCCTTTTAAAGATCATGGGGACTTACTCCCCATCACTTCGGTCAATCGATTATATATTGATGATCAAAAAGCTTATGACTTATTTCACAGTGCATTGATTTATGAGTCACTGTTATCCTTGATCAAGCGTCACATGAATAACATAGATACGCCTATGACGTTATCAGACTTAATGCAATTGATTGAATCTTCTAGTAATCAAGGGCTTAAAGATGAAACAAATGCCATCATTAAGACATATGGTGCTAAACTTGCACAGATTATTGGAACCCTCTTTAAACCGTCTGAACAATCGATCATCAATCATCATGAATGGACGGATGAGCATCGTGCATATTGGGCATCGATCAAAACACTTTATCTTGCGGGTGGAGCCATCATAGATCCTTTTATAAAGCCCTTTACAGTAGAAATTGACCGTGAGTTAAAGCGAAGAAAGCTATCTCAAAAAGTCTATTTATTAGCGCAATCTGAGGATTTAGGTATCAAAGGGATGGCATCACTTTACACAAATCAAGGGACATTATTGCTTTTTGACCTTGGTCAAACATCCATCAAACGAGCGATTAAAGTTAATAATATAACATGTGATTATATCAAACTTTCGAATATACCAGCCAAACATCTTTTTTCAAATGATGGATCAGAACAAGGGATCTTAGAATCTGCACAGCTTTTGCATGAGTATCTTCTATCCTCCATTATTGATGTGATCAAGATCCATGACATTACCCCCGATACTCTCTTCATAAGTATCGCAAATTATGTCAAAAAGGGCTGTCTGCAACCAGGGAAAAACAGTTATGGAAAGCTTGATTTTATCGCGCATCCTTATGATTTGTATTTAGGTAATCAACTTGATAAAGTGCTCGGTTATCCCATCCAAGTTAAACTTTTTCATGACACATCAGCCATGGCACTCAATTTTAAGAATCAAGAAAAGACAGCAATCATCTCTGTAGGTACGGCATTTGGTGTCGGTTTTACAGAGGATTAAGCGAGGGTATATGTATGGATTATTGTCCTTCATGTGGTAAAAAACTTTATCCTGATCTCATGGATGGTCATCATGTGAAATCATGCGAATGCGGATATATTGACTGGGATAATTGGGTCAATATTTCAGCAGTATCTGTTGCGTATAATCACTTAGGAGAATTCATGATGGTCCATCTCAAAGGAAAAAACCAAGGAAAGATCACTTTTCCTGGAGGTTTTCGCAATTTAGGAGAAACACTTGAACAAGCCGCCATCCGTGAATGTTATGAGGAATCAGGTCACCACATCAGTCATCTTGAGCTATATAAAGTCTATACAAAAGATGATATTCGTTTGGTTTGGGTCGTTTTTAAAGCAAAGATTATTGGTGGAGAGTTTCTTGAAAATAGCGAAACAGAGTCGATCAGTTATCACACACCTGAGAAACTTCCTGAATTAAAACGATTAAGAGGAAGCCTTACTGAACAATTGCTCATGGACTTAATTAAGGAGTCAATATAATGACGTTGCCTTACGATATTATCAACAAATATCAACCGAAAAATGAACAAGAAACCAAAGATAAGCAGCTCATGCTCGATTTTATCGAAAGAAACCCTGATTATCTTTTACGTAGTAATCTTGCTGCACATTTGACCTCCTCAGCTTTTGTTGTCAATGAAAGCATGACAAAGGTTGTTTTTGCCTATCACCATATCTATCAATCTTGGGCTTGGGTCGGTGGGCATAATGATGGTAACCCTAATAGCCTCGAAGTCGCTGTCAAAGAAGCTAAAGAAGAAACAGGATTAAAAAGTATACGTCCTTATACAGATGATCTTTTTACAATCGATGTTATCTATGTCCCCAATCATATCAAAAAGGGTATCTACGTCTCCGATCATTTACATCTCAATATGACTTATCTTTTGATTGCTGATGAAGATGAAATCCCCAATCATAATCCAGAAGAGCATGCTGGTGTCAAATGGTTTTCCATCGATGAAGTCTTTGACTATGTTTTTGAAGATAGAATGAAATCAGTCTACCAAAAAGCTTTTTATGAAATGCGAAGACGTCGTTCTTGAGAACACGTCTTTTTTTGTCGTCAAGATTTCACTAAAGTGATTTATAATAGAGATGAGGTTTTATCATGAATAGAGGCTTATTTAAATAGTTTAAATCTTCAAACAAACGATTCTTGATGGAGTCTATTTTGTAGCAAACAATTTTAGCATCTTGGTGATTAAAGGGAGAAAATCATGTACAAAAAAGAACAGCTCAATGCATGGGTTAACGAAATGGCAGAACTCTGTGAACCCAAAGAGATTTATTGGTGCGATGGTACCGATGAAGAGTTTAACAAATTGATGGCTATGCTCGTCGAAGAGAAAAAAGCAATTCCTTTAAATGAAGTGAAACGTCCCGGATCATTTGCATTCTTCTCTGATCCTAATGATGTTGCCAGGGTAGAGGATCGAACTTTTATTGCTTCTGTCCACAAAGATGATGCAGGTCCTACCAATAACTGGATTGATCCTAAGCAACTCAAGGAAACGATGATCAAGCTCTATAAGGGATCGATGAAAGGACGAGTGATGTACGTCATTCCTTTTATGATGGGTCCTTATGGTTCACCCCTTTCGAAAATCGGTATCGAACTTACGGATAGTGCCTATGTCACATGCAACATGAAACTGATGACACGAATGGGAAGAGAAGTTCTAAAAGAACTCGAAACCAAAGAAGAGTTTATTCCCTGTTTGCATAGTGTGGGGTATCCACTTGGTGAAGGTCAAGAGGATCTCTTGTGGCCAGCTGCACCACTAGAAGATAAATATATCTCCCATTTTCCTGAAGAAAGATTGATTTGGTCGTATGGATCAGGTTATGGGGGAAATGCTTTGCTTGGGAAGAAATGCTTAGCATTACGCATTGCCTCTGTCATCGCTCGTGATGAGATGTGGATGGCTGAGCACATGCTTATTTTGAAGTTAACGAACCCAGAAGGAGTCACAAAATACATCCTCGCAGCTTTTCCCAGTGCCTGTGGTAAAACCAATTTAGCAATGCTCGTACCGACCATCCCAGGATGGACTGTTGAAACCATTGGGGATGATATTGCATGGTTATGGATGAAAGAAGATGGAAGGCTATATGCCATTAATCCTGAAGCAGGATTCTTTGGTGTGGCTAAAGGTACATCGTTCAGATCGAATCCCAATGCGATGATGTCAATCAGAAAAAATACTATTTTCACCAATGTCGCACTGACAGATGATCATGACGTTTGGTGGGAAGGTATCGATGGTCCCATTCCGAATCACCTTATGGACTGGAAAAGAGAAGATTGGACACCTGATAAAAAAATGCCAGCTGCCCATCCAAATTGCCGATTTACCGTCAGAGCAGATCAATGTCCTGTCATTGCACCTGAGTGGGAAAATCCTGAAGGAGTCTTGGTTTCTGCTATTTTGGTGGGGGGACGACGACCTACGACAATCCCATTAGTTCATGAAGCCCTCTCTTGGAATCACGGTGTGTTCATGGGATCAATGATGGGTTCCGAAATTACAGCAGCAACACTTTCCAAGAATATTGGACAAGTCAGAAGAGATCCATTTGCGATGTTACCCTTTATCGGTTATCATGTTGGTGATTATTTAAAACATTGGATCGATATGGGTAAACGTTCTAATGATGCTCTACTTCCTAAGCTTTATTATGTGAACTGGTTTAGAAAAGATGAACAAGGTGATTTTTTATGGCCAGGATTCGGTCATAATTCACGTGTCTTAAAGTGGATCTTTGAACGCAGTGAAGGTACTGCACCAGCCAATTTATCACCCATTGGGTATCTTCCTACAATCGAGTCTATTGATGTTAGAGGACTCCCATTAAAGCATGGTGCTTTAGAAGAGCTGTTAACCGTAGATACAAAAGCATGGCTAGAAGAAGTGTCATCGATTAATCAATACTATCAAACCATTGGGGACAAGTTACCCAAAGCACTTCAGATGGAACTCGACAAACTCACATCACGACTTAAATACGAAAATGAACAGGCAGAAGGAAATAGAAACACATAATCTTCGAGTATAATAAGATTAAGTGGAGGTTTTTATGGCAATTTTTTTAAGAATTGATCTCAACTTAGTGACCATCTTACTTCTCAGTATTGTCTTTTTGATTGCGAACAGACGGCTTGATCGGAAGGACACATTAAATCGGAGCTATTTACTCTCCATTTTAGTGGTGATGGTCCTTTTAGGCGCAGAAGCATTCACTGTCATCATCAATGGGTTGGATGGCATCTATATTTTATGGCTTGGTGACTTTCTACACGTTATTTTGTTCGGGGTTGCACCTGTACTTAGTGTGAGTTGGTTCTTTTTAGTCATGAACTTTGTGACCATTCGGAAAAAAATGCCTCCTTGGATGACGTTAATGATTATCATACCTGTTCTCATCAATGGTGTCTTTAGCTTACTTTCTCCATTTTTAGGATTATACTTTAGTTTTGATGCAAACAATGTCTATAGTCGAGGTCCATGGTTCATGATTTCGATGGGAATCACCTATGGATATATGTTTCTTGCTCTCATTCACATCATAAGGCTGAGAACGAAAATACTATTTAGTGAATTTGTATTGCTCTTTATGTTCATTTTGATGCCTGTGATTGGTGCCTTGTTTCAAGCCTTGTTTTATGGTGTATTACTTGCCTGGAGTAGTGCAGGCTTTGCCCTCATCATCGGATACATTTTCTTACAAGAACGCTTGATTCATTTGGACAACTTGACAGGCGCATGGACAAGAAAATCATTTGATTATTACATGGAAAAGCGTTTAAAGCAACGCACAATCGATCCCTTTGGTGGTATATTCTTCGATATCGATCATCTTAAAATGATCAATGATGAGTTTGGCCATCAAACGGGGGATGAAGCGATCAATGAAGTCGTATCAAGGATACGTGGTTTACTTAAAGAAGGGGAAGTACTTGCTCGTCTTGGGGGTGATGAATTCATCATTATCACTGAAAACCGCAATGAACGATTAAAGAATCTTGTTGACGATATAAAACTCTCATTGTCAGTATTTAATGAAGCAAAAGAGAAACCTTATGTCTTATCTTGTAGTTTTGGTTACGGCTTATTTAGTGATGATTTTAAGAGCATGGATCAGTTTTTACGCTATATTGATCAACGAATGTATGATGATAAACGTCATATTCAAAAGGAGGATCTCGTATGAAAAATTTCTATATGAAGCAAAAAGTGTTTTCCCTTGGTGAAAAATATAACATCATGGATGAGAACCAACAGGTCGTCTATCACGTCAAGGGTAAAGTGTTTTCCATCAAGAACAAGCTCGACATGTTCAAAGGGGATGAACTGGTTTATCATCTAGAACGAAAACTATTCCGCTTTTTACCTCAGTACACGTTGTTTAGTCCCGATGGTAATGTGGTTGCAACCATCAAGAAGAACTTCACGTTTTTTGGTGGCAAAATGACGATCGATAGCATCTTCGGTCAGATGGAAATCCTAGGTCAAGTCTGGCAATACGATTTTCATGTGAATAAAAATGGTCAAGAAGTCATGAGCGTTCACAAGAAGTGGCTTTCTTGGGGAGATTCTTACCAAATCAGTATTCAAGAAGATACACAAGAAGCTTTTTATGTCGCACTTGTCATCCTGATTGATGTTATCTTCCATCAACAGAAAAATCATTCCAGTTCAACACGTCACTAATATGTTTGGGAAATATCAATCTCCATTTGGAACGATCACCTTTGAAATTCAAGATGGGTTTCTTATGGGTATGACAATCGATGACTTGCCTGTCAATGAAGATCATCACCCACTCATTGAGCAAACTAAGCGTGAACTTGAACTCTATTTTCAACACCAATTGAAGGTATTTACGGTCCATGTGAAGTTTAATGATGGGACACCTTTTCAGCGTGAAGTCTGGGAAGCTATGCTAAATATTCCTTATGGAAAAACAAAAAGCTATCAAGAGATTGCCCTTGAGATCAATCGTCCTAAAGCTCTTCGTGCAGTAGGACAAGCATGCAAGCGTAATCCGATTGGGATTATCGTACCTTGTCATCGCGTCATTGGTAAGGATGGCTCCATGACGGGATATTCAGGTAAGGCATATGTAGGTTTGAAGCGAAAATTACTCGATCATGAAATGGGGTTATCACGTGAATAATCAATTAAAAGCATATCGTCATGATCTCCATCAAATCCCAGAGTTGGGATTTGATCTTTTTAAAACGAGTGCATACATTAAAGAAAAATTGATCTCATTTGGCTACGAGCCAGTACAGATGGCAAAAACAGGATGGGTCGTTTTTCGCGAAGGTAAAGTTAAGGATGCACTTTTGTTTCGTACTGATATGGATGCATTACCTGTTGAAGAAAAAACAGGGATACGTTATCCATCAAAACATACAGGTAAAATGCATGCATGTGGTCATGATGGTCACATGAGTATGATGCTGGGTTTTGCAAAATATGTCATGGAGCAACCGCAGTTTTATCATACGATTGTCATGATCTTTCAACCTGCAGAAGAAGGACCTGGTGGTGCGAAGGTCATGATCGAAGAAGGATTATTTGATATGTTTGAGATCAAGCATGTCTTTGGAATTCATCTTTATCCTGAACTCGATGAAGGTCTTTATGGTCTCGTCGATGGACCGATGATGGCAAGAAATGGGGAATTTGATCTTTCCATTGAAGGAAAATCTGCCCATGCCGCTCAACCTCATGCAGGAAAAGATGCCATTCAAGCTGCTGGACATCTCATTTCAAGCTACCATGAAATCATCTCACGATCGATCGATCCCTTCGATCAAGCTGTAGTGACGATTGGTACCATACACGGTGGTGAAGCGAGAAATATCATTGCGCAAACGGTGAAGATGTCGGGGACGATACGCGCGTTTCACGATGATGTTTACGAGCACATCAAATCTTGTATGCACAAAATAGACCAAGGTTTATCATTGGCATACGATGTTATCATCAAAAACAACATCATGGATTACTATCCAGCGGTGAATAATGATCATCAACTCTTTCTCCAACTCACAAAGACGCTAGATCCATCATCGTATCGGTTGATTAAACCGATGACATTTGCCGAAGATTTTGCATTTTATCAACAAAAAGTGCCAGGCATGTTTGTTATGCTCGGCACGAGACGAGAAGATTTGGGCTACATTCATCCTTTACACAGTTGTTATTTTAATTTTGATGAACGTGTTCTTATGAAAGGTGTTCATCTTTATCAAACGATATTAACGATGTTTGAATCCTCAAAAACCATTGAGTTCAGGTAACCACTTAAGCATGGTGGATAAAAGATGATTGCGATCAATTGGTTTGGTGATGACATCATTCATTCCAGCAAGCAAACAGCGTGCACGATCTTCATCTAAATGATTTGCTGTCATTGCGAGGATCGGTGTTTTCTCATTAAAACGTCTAATCAATTGTGCAGTTTCAATACCACCCATGATAGGCATTTCCATATCGAGAATAATCCATTCAAAAGGCGTAGATTTTGCTAAATCGACCGCCTTTTTTCCATCGTCTACGATAAGGCATTGGCAACCCAATTTTGATAAAATATGTTCGATAAGAATTTGAGAAAGGTGATGATCTTCAGCGATTAAGACGTTTGTGTCTTTGAAACGCTCAAGATCGATGATCGTTGACTTTTCATGTTCTTGCTCTTCCATCGCGATACCTAGTGGTAAATTCAACGTAAATGTACTTCCCTCGTTGAGTTTGCTTTCGACATGGATCTTTCCCTGCATGAGATGTGCTAATTTAGAACTTATGGATAAGCCAAGACCGGTTCCTCCATATAGCCTTGAAATAGATGAATCTGCCTGTTCAAAATCACGGAATAGTCGAGACAATTGTTGATCTGTCATGCCAATGCCTGTATCTTTGATGCTAAACTGAAGTTGAACGATATGTCCAGCTGAACCATTTTCACCATGAACAACAAAACTTATGCCTCCTGTTTCAGTAAATTTGATGGCATTACTGAGCAAATTAAGTAAGATTTGTCTAATGCGATGGATATCTCCGATGAGATAATTAGGACAATGGAGACGCTCACTTTCTAAAAAGAGATGTTTTCTTTTTGCCATTGGTTCAACCATTTTAATGGTAGAATCAATTAATGTATCTAAAGAAAATGGAATTTGCTCGATATTGAGTTTTCCAGCTTCTATTTTTGATAAATCGAGAACGTCATTGATCATGGATAGCATATGTGAGGATGCATCTTGAATTCTTTCAACGTATTTCTTTTGTTCTGGATCAGTAATTTCTTTATTCAAGATATCAGCAAAACCGATAATTGCATTCATAGGCGTTCGCAATTCATGACTTATGGTCGATAACAGATTACGTTTGGGCTCATCATCTTTTACCTGTGATGGAATAGGACGAATGATGGTGTGAGTGATATCCTGAAAAGTACCTAAATATATTTTTTGTG
>CALMNM010000027.1 GCA_937868795.1 uncultured Acholeplasma sp. | reverse complement strand
GATGCTGCCCAGAATGCATATGTAAACCCTGAGGTCACTAATGCTAACATAATTAACATAACGATTAATAAACTTCTCTTTTTCATAAATTTCTCCTTATTTTTCCTTTTATTTTCCTTTTATTTTTTCCTTTTTTTCCTTAATACTACTCACTTGTTACTCTAGGTGTCACGCTAAACAATATATCAAATGTTATTGTTTCGCCCTTGATGATCTCATATGCTACTTCAGAATCATCGACATTGACTAAACTGGGATCAAGTCCCTTTTCGGCTGCTTCAACCGCATCAATCGGTTCAATCAGTCTAACCACAATGGTGACGGTGACAACGCTGTTGAAGATTTCATACTCAAAGCTGCCCTTCGCTGGTCCCACTTGAATATCCACAAGATGTGCATATTCATCAGAGTCACCAATTTTGACATTGAGTGTTTCGACGTTCAGATTCATCGTTTGAACGAGCGTTTGATCGATGCTGACATCGTATTCAAACGTAACCTGATCGACATCATTCTCGAAGTAGATGTAACCATCAGGGACTAACCTTCCCGAAAATGGACTCGAAACCTCTTGTACGATTAAGTTGGCATCTTCACCATCAAATCTGATAACGACGTTCCCTACTCGACTGACGTCTTGCCAATAGGCAAACGCTGCAGTTGATGTAAAGCCTAATGCGACTACTAACATGATGATAATCGCAATGGGAACAATCTTTTTACCAGTGTTCAAGGATCTCCTCTCCCTTCGGTAAATAATAAAGTCACCGCGGAAATGCACGATGACTAGGTCTTTTCATAAAAAATACCGGTTGTCAACGTGGAATTCCAGTCTACTTAAGAATAGACGGTTTCATATGACAACTGGCTACCCCTTAGGGCCCTATAGCTTTGCGTCACTAGGTTACCCTAGTTTTGCCTTTAACATACTAAATCATTGAGAAAACAGGATATTTTCCTATTTTCCCTATCATTATACAACCCATTGCCCCATATGTCAACAGAAATGAAACAATTTATTTAATATATTTGTAATTTTTATGTAAATATTCTATATTTAACAAAAAAACGCCAAATTAGTATCAATTTAGCGTTTTGTGATGATAAATCGAGTTACTTAATTAAGCTAGCAAGTTTACCAACAGTTCTGATTAACTGTGATGTATAGCTCATTTCATTGTCATACCATGCCATGACTTTGACGAGTTGACGATCACCATAATTGACGATTTGAGTGGTATGTGCATCGTAAACAGAACCATAACGTGTACCGATCACATCTGATGATACAATTGGATCTGCACAGTATGCTAATGTTTCGTTAGCGGCTGCTCTGAATACTGCATCGATTTCTTCTAAGGTAGTATGTTTCTTCACTTCAACAGTTAAGTCAACAACAGAACCAGTGATCGTGGGTACACGGAGTGCTGTACCATCAAGTTTACCTTTAAGTTGTGGTAAGACTAAACCGATTGCTTTTGCTGCACCGGTTGAAGAAGGGATAATACTTGCTGCAGCAGCTCTTCCTCTTCTAGAAAGAATGCCCTTCTTGTGAGGTTGGTCCATTAAGGATTGGTCATTGGTGTATGCATGAACGGTTGTCATCATACCGCCGACGATACCAAAGTTATCATCTAAAACTTTAGCGATAGGTGCTAAACAGTTGGTGGTGCAAGATGCGCCAGATAAAATATTTTCTGTACCATCTAAAGTGTTGTCATTGACGTTATAAACAATCGTCTTAACATTTCCTGATGCTGGTGCAGAAATAACGACTTTCTTCGCACCTGCTTCTAAATGCCATCCTGCTTTCACTTCATCAGTGAAAAGACCAGTACATTCTAAAACGACATCAACATTGAGTTTGCCCCAGGGTAATGCTTTAGGATCTTTTTCAGCAAAAATAGGAATTGCTTTACCGTCAACAACGAGATTAGATCCTTCAAAAGAAACTGAATCAACTTTGAAAGTACCTTGTGCAGTGTCATACTTTGTTAAATAAGCAAGTGTTTCTGCATCGGTTAAATCATTAATACCTACTACATCAAATCTTGGATCGTCTGCCATCAATCTGAACGCAAGGCGACCAATACGACCGAAGCCGTTAATAGCTACGCGAATTGCCATGTTTTATTCCTCCTAAGAATAGTTTTCTTCATCGCTTTTATTTTACCATTTCACATCATAATTTCAACAATAATGAAACCGTGTTCATCAATGTAAACGTTTTTTCTTCCCTTTAAGCCCCTCATTTGATATAATAAATACGGCGCGCAAGGTTGGGCTAAGTAGAGAGAAAAGGTGATGACCATGACTAAGAATATAGAAATCGAATTTAAGACATGCATCTCGCACGAAAAATACGAAGATCTTCTCAAAACATTTCATCTTGAGAATAATGTATACAAACAGGTCAACCATTATTTTGACACCGATGATTATCAACTTAATCAACAAAATGTCGTCTTACGCATAAGACAAAAAAGCGAACATCACTACAAGGTTACATTAAAAAGTCAAAGTGAACATGGAGCTTTTGAAAGTCATGTGCTATTACAACCCGATCAGGCAAGACACATGATTGAACATGGTTTTCATACCAAGGACTTCTTTGATGATATCGATTTTTTTGTCACCTTCAAGGTGTCTTTAGATAATTACCGTGTCAGCACACCTTATCAAGGTGGAACATTATTCTTAGATCGTTGTGATTATTGTAATGTCATCGATTATGAAGTGGAATATGAAGTCGATAATTATCACGAAGGTGAAAAAGTATTTAAAAAGTTCTTGGATGAATACGGGATTCAATATATCCAGACCAAACGCAAGAGTGAACGTGCGTTTATGTGCCGTCGATAGCTATATGCAACCTTATCTATGAGGTTGCTTTTTTTCATGAAAAAATTTCATTAATACTTTCAAAAAGAATAATATCTAATTTCAATGTCTGTTTTTTCACGAAATAGAGCCATTATACATAAGTATACATTGACTTTATGAGCGATAAAACATATAATATTATATGTAAATCAACGCTTGGAGGGCCTATGAAAGAACGTAGTCAATTATATTTTATCACCGCACTAATTGTGTCAATCCTCTTAATTCTATCTTTTGTGGTCCGTGCTTTTGTGTGGTTCCCAAATTATGGAGAATATGCAATTCCATCCTTCATGTACTTTTTAGTACCAACGATTCTGATTTGGGTCGGCTGGTATTTCGAGGATAAAGGATTTTTATTAGCAGCATCTATCGTCTTAGTATTCCTGTTTGGAGTTCACTTGGAATCCGCAGGTGTGCTGAATGGTGGCATTCCCGTCATTTCTTCAAGAGCACCTATGGTTCGTACCTTTTATGTCTTAACGTTTGCACTTCTTGTGGGATCCTTTGGAATCGGATTCTTCACTTACTTGAAGTTAACACGGTTCACCAACAAACCTGTTCAATAAGAAATAAAGGAACTCGAGTGAGTTCCTTTTTTTTATGCGTTATTCTTACTTCTTTGTATATCTTGTTTGATTTCATCAAAGTAGCGCTTAAGTGCACTTTGATAATCACAGTATTCACCTTGTGGACAATCGACACACATGATGAGTTCACGTAACCGTTTGGGGATAAATACGCGAATCTCTTCATCGTTATAACCAACCTGCATTTTATCACCATCGATAATGATGGGTCGCTTTAAGACAGATGGATTGTCGATGATGAATTGTTTGAGTTCACTGATGCGCATATCCTCAACATCAAGTGATTGTTCCTTAAATATCTTTGAGCGTGTTGAGATGATGTCTTCGAATCCGTTTTCTGCATTTTCGAGCATACGATCTATGTCGTCTGAGGTGATACGTTGATTGAACAGATTCTTTTCTTCATAAGCAATCTTATGATCATCAAGCCACTTTTTCGCTTTCCGACAAGATGAACAACTTGGTGTGGTAAAAATTGTAATCATTGTCTTCCTCCTTCTGGAGCATAGGTTTTAGCCTATAGCACTTTGTGTTCTTGCTGGAACAGATGTCCCGTTGTTTAATTATAACGTTATTTGGTCTAAAATACAACATCGTCTCTTTATTTTTCGACGATTTTACATAATTAACCCGTGTTTATTCGACATACTTCACTAGATAGGTTATAATTGAATTAATGTCATGAAAGGAAGTTTATACCTATGTCTAAATGGGATTTATCAACGTTTTACCCGAGCATAGAAGCTTGGGAAGAAGACTTAAAGAAAGTACCTGCACATATTGAAACATTGGGTTCTTTCCAAGGAAAACTCAATGATTTAGCATCGTTTCGTGCCTTCTATGTCGCTGAGGAAGAAGCTACAAAATTGCTTTATCGTCTCTATGGTTACATCCATTTAAGTAGCGATTTGAATCTAAAGGATAACGAAAAATCAGCGAAGAATCAACAGCTGATGTTGTTGTTTTCAGATCTCTCCCAAAAAACTGCATTCGTCTCACCCGAATTGATCAGTTTAGGTGAAGAGAAAGTCATGCAATTTGTGAATAGTGATGATTTTTTAAGAAACTACAAGTTCCCTATGGAACAACTCTTCTTCCAGCAAAAGCACGTCTTATCGACCGATCAAGAACAACTTCTCTCATTCTTTAGTCCCACAAGAAATGTGCCTTCTTCGCTTTATCAAGCGCTAGCCATCATTGATCGCCAGGATGAGAAAATCACCTTAAGTGATGGTAAAGAAGTAACGGTTACCCAATCAAATTACCGTGCGATGCTTTCTGAACTTGAATCTGCTGAAGATCGACGTTTGGTATTTGAAGCTGCATTTAAGCGATATAAAGACAATCGTGCCGCATTTGCAAGTGCGTATAATCTTGTACTGCAGCAACTTGCTGCCAA
>CALMNM010000026.1 GCA_937868795.1 uncultured Acholeplasma sp. | reverse complement strand
GGCGAAGGCGTATTTGCCAAGCCCTAATCCTTCAAACACGGTATATTCAAAACCAAGTGGTAAAGTTTTACCTAAAACAATTGCACCTGTGCCTAAGAATTCTCTGAAGAATCCAATCATCATTAAAGAGATTGCAAACCCCATACCCACACCGATACCATCTAAGAATGCTCTGGGAACACTGTTCTTAGAAGCGAATGATTCTGCACGTCCAAAGACGACACAGTTCACGGTAATGAGTGCGATAAAGACTCCAAGTTCGGTTGCAAGTGCAGGTGCAAATGCATCAACTAACATCTTTAAGATGGTAACTTCAGTCGCAATAATGATGACGTATACAGGGATACGGACAGTATCTGGAACAATTTTTCTGATAAGTGATACTGAGGTATTGGTCATGGTTAATACGAGAATAACCAAGATTCCCATGCCTAGTGCACCTTCAAAACTTGAAGTCACGGCAAGGGCTGGACATAATCCAAGCACCATGACAAAGATACCATTTTCTTTCCAGATACCTTTGGTGAACACTTCCCATAGTGTGGGTTCTTTGTCAGCAGCAGCTTCGACTTTTTTTACAGGAACTTTTTTTGCTTCTGTCATGTTAGTTCACCTCATCTATAAGTGCTGCGATGAGCACATCCACTAAATCTTTGGTATAGGTCACACCTGCAACAAGATCTTCAGAATCGCCTAGCGTTGCAACAAATTCATCAACGGTCTTGCCAACGAGTTCATCTAAATAACTTTGAATTTTTCCTAGACGTGTTCCACTTGTATGTCCATAAAGGTCTTCAGGAATCACAATACCTAAAACTTGATCATCCACATCAAAGGCAACCTTGATGGTGACTTCATGGCCTGTGACAAGTTCTTGACCATTGTCATAATCACCTGCACCGGTGAGTGTGTAGACATAACCGATATCAACATTACTTGAGTTTTTAACGATTTCACGATTGACGACGAACTCACTTGCAACAAAGGTCACATCATCACTGATGACATAGCCTTCGCCATAAATGGTAACAAGGGGATCATCAACGATTAAGTCATAATGAATATCGATGGCCTTTTGTATGATTTCTTTAATGGTTCCCGTACTATCAGTAGCGGTTGCTCCTGCAGTAATATCTGCTGCATCATAATCTGCAATATTGCCTACTTGAGTA
>CALMNM010000025.1 GCA_937868795.1 uncultured Acholeplasma sp. | reverse complement strand
TAACCCACGATATCGACCAAGAACAAAAATAACATAACGTTCATACTCTTTTGCAACTCTCAATCCAAAAAATCTCATAATATTCTCCTTTATTATTGATATACCCCATATATAAATACAACCTTAATTATACTCCTTATCTCATCGAGTTGTCGATATTATTATCAATTGTCATCATACTAAATAAGGTGAAATGAGTCTATAGATTATCAAAGTGTCTATAAAAAATAAAGAAAAAACGGCTTCATTAAGCCGTTATTTTTGTCTTGGTGGAGATGAGGGGATTTGAACCCCTGTGCAAGACCTTTTGCTCAGTACTTTCTACATGTTTAGTTCATTTATGATTTCATGCTATGAACGAAATGGACAAAAAGTTCATAACACAATCCTATAGAGTTCGTTGGTTGACCTAGGCACTTCAACCAAGATAACTTACTTTAGTGAGCCGTATCTAAACCGTAAGTAAATTTAGAGTTGGCACGCACCTTTTCTTAGGCAGCGTAAGAATAAGTTTGGTTTCCGGATATTAATCCTCGGCTTTTTTACATGAGCAACCATGACATGCTTATACTGAACGCCGTGCCGTGACGAATCCATAACATCCCCAGCGGATACATCTTACATCAAACAATCCTTCTTGTAAAGTCTTTTCCTTATTTTTCATAAAAATAAAGGTGGTATAATAAACTAAAGGACAGGTGATATCCATGCATAAGATTCAAACCGCGATTATTGGCTATGGTATGTCAGGAAGATACTTTCATTTACCACCCCTTCTAAATCATCCAAACTATCATGTCAAATATATTATGACACGAAATGAAAACACACAAAAAGAGCTCAATGAAAAATATCCTTACATTGATATCATCACGGATTATCATCTCGCTCTTGAAGATGAATCGATTGAACTCATCATTATTGCTACTTCCAATGATGTCCACTATAGTTACACGAAAGAAGCAATTCTACACAAAAAACACGTGGTTTGTGAAAAGCCATTTGTTGATACATACACCAAAGCGAAAGAACTTTTTGATCTTGCGAAAAAGAATCAAGTCATATTACGTGTCTTTCATAACCGCCAATATGATGGGGATATCTTAACCATCAAAAAAGTACTTCAATCCTATGACTTTGGACAAATCGTTTCATTTACAGCTCGATTTGATACGTATGATCCCGTCATTAATGATAACTGGCGTTGGCAAGAAGGGATGATGGCAGGTGTTTACTATGATTTAGCACCACATCTCGTTCATGATGTGATCTCCCTTTTTGGTATGCCTAATCTTATCAGCAATACCCTTTTTGATGATCGTCCTGGGACAAGAGTGGATGATCACTTTGAAATGGCACTTTATTATGATGATCTCACGTGTTTTATTGGTGCACATAAACTCGATCGTGATCCCCGTCCACGGTTTGAAATCATCGGTTCGAAAGCAACCTATGTTAAGTATGGATTTGATCAACCGGATCTCGTTCATTACCCAACTGATGACATCTATCAGACATCCAATCTGAGAAGCGAAATCATGTATAACCGTGAACATAAACAACCGATCCCACTTTTTAAGGGAGAACATTTCCGTTTTTATGACTTGTTAGCGCATCATATCGATGAGTACCCTGAAGATGATCATGATGAACACTTGGCACTTCAAGTCATTTTGATCATGCAACTCGGATTAGTCTCCCATCAAACCAAACAACTCATGAAGGTTCCACATAAGGATCTCTAGGTAACTTACAAAAATCAAAGGATAGTATGCATAAGAATTATGCTATACTAAACACATACGAAAATGCTAAGGGGAACATGATGATAAAAACTATAATCTTTGATATGGATGGAACGATCTTAAACACGATTGATGATATCGCCATCGCTGTCAATGTTGCTTTGAAGGAGAAGAATCTCCCATCAAAATCAGTGGATGAAGTCAAACTTGCTGTGGGTAATGGTGCGAAAAAGTTGATTGAACGCATCACGCCAATAGGATCGAGTGAAGCACTCAAACATGAAGTTTTCACGATTTATCAAACCTATTATAATGCGCACAGTCAAGACTTTACAGGGCCTTATAAAGGCATTATTGGACTTCTATCCGAATTAAAAAAACAAGGTTACAAATTAGCCACCGTGTCAAACAAATACCATCACCTGGTCCAAGAACTCAACAAAAACGTCTTTCAAGGGCTTTTTGATTGCACCATTGGGGAGACCCATGGGATTCCGATCAAACCTGCACCTGATATGGTCTATCTAGCCCTCAAAGAAATGGATTCAACCAAAGAAGAAACACTCTTCATTGGGGATTCCGATGTCGATATTGATACTGCTAGAAATGCAGGCATGAAGAGTGTCGGTGTCACCTGGGGATTTCGAACTAAAGACGTTTTACTAAAACACCAGGCAACATATATCATCGATCATCCTGAAGAACTTTATGTCATTTTGAAGGAGGAAAATCAACATGAGCATGATTAGGCTCGAGAATGTCTCCAAGTTTTATAAATCAGCAGAAACCGTCTCGGTTGGAATGCAACGCATTAACCTAGAGTTTTCTTTAGGTGAATTTGTGGCGATCACTGGGGAATCCGGTTCAGGGAAATCCACACTGCTCAACGTCATCAGTGGACTTGATGGCTATGAAGAAGGCGAACTTTACATCAATGGTGAGGAAACTTCCCATTACACGATTGCCGATTGGGAAAGATATCGTGGATCCAACATTGGTTTTGTGTTCCAAAATTATAACATTATCGACTCTTTTACGGTGTACCAAAATGTGATCCTTGCGCTTGAGGTTCAAGGTTATCCAGTCAAAGAACGACGTGCAAGAGCCCTAGAACTCATCGAAAAAGTAGGACTTTTATCCCATAAAAATCATAAGGCATCAAAACTTTCTGGTGGACAAAAACAGCGTGCCGTTATTGCGCGTGCCCTCGCTAAAGATTGTCCAATCATCGTCGCTGATGAACCTACTGGAAACTTAGACTCCACATCAGGTGCTCAAGTCTTAAAACTCTTGCATGATGTGAGCAAAGAAAAACTTGTCATCGTCGTCACCCATGATTACGAACAGGTGGGTGAATTTGCGACACGCAAAATTAAGATGCACGATGGCGAAGTCGTCGAAGACAAGAAGATAAAAAACGCAGACATTAAAGAAAGTGATGTTCTACCTGGACATCGCGGAATGTCGTTTTTCACCTTAATGCGATTCACCTTAAGAAGTCTTTTTGCTACACCTAAACGATTAATCTTTTTAATTTTAATGCAGATGATCGTCATGATGGCATTTACGTTGGTCTACACATGGCGTGTCAGTCAAATCAGAGATACTGAAATTACGCAATCCCAACGCTTTCCTAATGTTCCTGACACTCGAGTTCTCGTAGAAAGACGTGATGGAACACCTTTTACAGCTGAAGATCTCGCGTATTTCGCTGATATAAACACAGTCGAAAAGGTCTATGAAAATGGCTTAAGTTTCTATAATTCTCTCCCACTTTACATTTTCCAAGAATCTGATAAGTGGAGTAATGGTGTCGGAATCTCGTATAGTACATGGGAACCCGCGTCGGGTACAGATGCTGCAACGATGCTTCATGCGAATGAAGTCGAAGGGGAGTTTCCCGATGAGCGAAATGAAATTATCATCGGTCATCAGTGGAAAAATTTCCAAATTGGTGAAACCGTGAAAATTGGTTCATCCAGCTATTATGAGAACCCTGAAGAAGAAGATTTTATTGGTACGTTTACGATTGTCGGGATTGATCGAGCCAATCGAAATATCTTATACTTCTCTGATGAATTCTTAAATGACCCCAATCTTGATCGCTATACCATTAATCAACAAATGAAATTTGAACTTGAAAATCAAGCGAAATGGGGATTTTCGATTACCTATAATGATGAGACATATAACGCACAGGATGATGTTCGCATTGTGGGAAGACGCATCGATCTTACAGGCGACAGTGAAACAACCGTTTACCAAGAGACGATTGATGTTGATTTTTTCGGTTATATTTGGTTACCAAACTCTTGGGAAAGTATCGAAGTGAATTATACGATTGAAGACGTGGATATCTATGCCGCAGACACCTATTACTGGGCAAGAATGTCAACCGAAGTATCTGAAGAATTGGTCAATTATCTCCTTACTGAATTTGAATATGTTTATAAAATTGAAAATCGTGTCGTTGTTTCTTTATCAGTTAAGGGACTTAATAACGGCATAAAAACGGTGGATAGCATCGATTATGAAACGTATCGTACGATCTATCCAGCAAATATACCCAATCCTGCAGCAGGTGCTATGACCTTTATCACTGGACTATTCACCGGTGTATTACTCATTTTAATGGGACTCTTATTCTACTCTATCGTCCATGCGGTTTCTAAAAACATCATGAAAAGTCGTAAGAAGGATTTTGCCATTTTCAGGTCAATTGGGACGAATAAATCGACACTTGCTAAATTGGTTGTTTTAGAACAAATCGCGATAGCCATTATTTCATCAACTTTGATGTTAACCACGTTCATCATATTAGGTAACCGAGTACGGTTTATCTATAACATCATTCAGTATATGGAATTTATGGATTATGTCACACTGATTTTACTATTCTATCTCTTTGGTGCTTGGTTAGGATTGCGATTTAATAAGAAAGTATTCCAACAATCCGTTATCGAGTCCATCGTGACAGCAAGGGAGGAATAAACCATGATTTCAGTCAAAGGGTTAAATAAATATTTCTTCCGTTTTAAAAAGAATGAAATTCACGTTTTAAATGATATGACCATCGATTTTCCTGATAAAGGACTTGTCGTCCTTTTAGGAGCATCCGGATCAGGGAAGACAACACTGCTCAATGTGATCGGTGGTTTAGATTCCGTTCAATCAGGAACCATTCAATTCGATCAGACCTTGATTGATGGCTACGATTCTGCGACATGGGACAAAATACGTAATGAATCGATCGGTTACATTTTCCAAAACTACAACTTGTTACCGCATCTTTCGGTGTATGATAATGTCGCACTTGTCCTAAAGATGATGGGGATTACCCATGAAGGCGATATTGAACATCGTGTGAATTATATGTTGAATGCAGTCAACATGTATCCCTTCAGAAAGAAGAAATCCACACAATTATCGGGTGGTCAACAACAACGTGTCGCGATTGCCCGTGCACTCGTGAAAAATCCACGTGTCATCATTGCTGATGAACCTACGGGTAACCTTGATTCCAAGAATACGCTTGAAATCATGAATATCATTAAAGAGATCAGCAAAGAAAAACTTGTTGTTTTAGTGACCCATGAAAAAGATTTAGCAAGTATTTATGGCGATCGAATCATCGAGATCAAAGATGGACAAGTCATCAATGACATCGATAATGATCCCACCCATGAACATGCATTAGCAGATGATAATGTCGTTTATCTTAAGGATTTGATGCATCCAACCAAGTTGGAAGATCAACATGTTGCCATAGACTTATATCAAGACTCTGACACGTTGATTGAGCAGATGAGCATTCGTTTAATTGTGAAGAATCGTACATTATATCTCGATGTTGACACTCCAATTGAGAAAGTAAAACTTCTCGATAAGTCCTCAAATTTAGTGATTAAAGATGAACACTATGTCAAAAAAGATAAACAAGCAATGCTTGAAACCTCCTTTAGAACAGAGGAACTTTCGAATAAAGATGTGGATCGAAACTATAAGACCATCGTTTCACTAAAACAAATCTTTATGCTCGCTTTGCAAAAAATCATTTATTCATCCAAAAAAGGAAAGTTAATGCTTTTCAGTTTCATCCTTTCAGGTGCTGTTATTGCGGTGGTTGTTGCGATGGCTGCAGCATCCATCATTCCTGATTATTCATCAAGACGATTTGAGAAAGATTATGTGGTAGTTCAAGATAGCATATTAAATCGGGTTCCCTATGACATCGTCATGGGAATGCTCGAAGATGCAAGTGAATCCTATATCAATACCCTAGATGATGTGTTGGTTACCATCGTCGATCCAACAGCTGATGATCAATATTTCGCACGTATTACTGCTAATCATGACATCATTGATTATGTTGATCAGCGGATGATCTTAGGTAGAAAGCCCATCGCGCATAACGAGTTCATTATCACCAAAGCGATGGCTGATGCTTTCATCGATGGTCAAGGTGCAGAGTTTGGCATTTGGTCATATCAACATTTGATGATCGAGCAGTATCAACTCGGTGGTGTAGATGCGAAAATGGTCGGTATCATCGACAGCGATATTTCTGTCGTCTA
>CALMNM010000024.1 GCA_937868795.1 uncultured Acholeplasma sp. | reverse complement strand
ACGATTGATGCAAGTTTTGATGACATCTATTTGAAAGAAGTCGAAAAGATTGCCTTAAATCCCAAAGCACCAAAGATTAAGATTGTCTATTCACCTCTCCATGGAACTGGTGGTACTGTCATCCCTAAACTGCTTAAGAGCGTAGGTTATGACCTCTATCCTTACGAACCACAGATGATCGTTGATCCCAATTTTTCGAACACAAAATCATCCAATCCAGAAGAAAAGGATGCGTATATTGAAACCCTTAAATATGCTAAAGACATCGATGCTGATCTCATCTTGGTCACCGACCCAGATGCTGACCGTTTAGGTGTTGCAGTCAAGCACCAGGGCGAATACCAGTTATTATCAGGAAACCAAACCGCAGCGGTTGAACTCTATTATATTCTTGCAGAAATGCGCAAACAAGGTAAACTGTCCCCTGAAGGCATGATCTATAAAACGATTGTGACGACAGACATCATTGATTTGATTGCCAAATCTTTCGGTGTTCAAGTGACATCCACGTTAACAGGCTTTAAGTTTATCGGTGAAAAAGCTGAACAAAACTTAGGAAAGCATCCATATATCTTTGGTTGTGAAGAATCCTATGGAAGTTTAATCAGTGATTTCGTCAGAGACAAAGATGCAGTTCAAGCCGTTTTCATGCTCGCTGAAATCGCGAATACCATGAGCTATTATAAAAGGACTTTGGTGGATTACCTGAATAATATCTATCAAATCTATGGCTATTTCTATGAATATACCAAATCGATTACCTTACCAGGACTTGAAGGTCTCCAAAAGATTAACGTCATCATGAATCATTTTAGAAATCATCCACCCGTTATCGAAGGGAAAACCATGATCAAATATGATGATTTATCGAAGGGCATGTCGTATCAGGATGGCCGTACACAAAAAGTTGATCTTCCCCTCTCTGATGTTTTAAAATATTACTATAGTGATCAAACATGGATCGTCTTCCGTCCTAGTGGAACCGAACCGAAGATCAAAATCTATTTCCAAACCGCAGGAAAAACTATGGAC
>CALMNM010000023.1 GCA_937868795.1 uncultured Acholeplasma sp. | reverse complement strand
CAATTTCTTCCCAAATGTTGAAGAATAAATAAAAATAACTTCACCTGACGAACGTGAAGTTTTCTTTTTTGTATTAGGATGAAGGCAACAAATCAATGTCTAGTGCATCGATATGATAGGTCATTTCAAATGTGGTTTGATTACCAACGACTTTGATGCGGTGAGTACCGATCGATAGATCAAGAGCGTGTTGTCCACTGGTAAGTTCGTGTATGATGTGATCAGGTGTGATCCATAGGACCCGAAGATCAGCATTTTTTTGCTGAATGTCAATGGTTAGGTTCATGGTTATTCCTCCTTCCAAGGATAAAAGAGTGTCCATTCCAGAAAAATCTTTCACCTCCATCGATTGGTTGGTGTGAGTATAGCGAGTAGAAAAATAGGTATCGCCTTCGCTGAGAATGGCTTTGTCGTCATAGACATCAAAATAAGGTGCTTTTTGTAGAAAAGACAGTGAGATAAATAAGATGAATGTTACTACAAGGAGTCCAAGACATGCTTTCAATTTTTTTGTCATGAAAGATGCTCCTGAAATTTCAATCTCACTTCAGCGTTAAATCGTTCATATTCATCGATCCACGGGTTATGTCCTGAGTGTTCAAAGATAATGATTTCTTTCTTTGGTGCAGTGAGGTTCTCCATGTAATCAAAGGCTAAATACGTCGGGGCATTCACATCATATTTTCCTTGAAAAATATATACAGGAATCTCGAATGTTTGATGTGTTTCCCTTAAATCTCTACCGTATAGCTGAGGATAGATGGTTTCAAATGTTTTGAGGAGCCCCATCACAAAGTGGACACTATCCCAAATGGAATACTCTGGTGATAATAAAATATCAAAGGTATCCCAATCTTGATGGGTCACATCCTCATGGGTTGCCATCCAGACATAAAGGGGACTTAAGTAAGTATTCATACGTAACGATAATCCGATTCCTTCATATGGAGGTTCACCAAGATCTTCTAGACGGTTGACTAAATCTTGATCATTGTTTTCTCTTGCAAGTTCTAATGCAAACTGATAACAGTCTTTTTCTGTTTGTGTGAAGTCAACCATTTGACCTGTACCGATGACCGCATAGTAATCTTCAGGATACTGATATGCGAGTTCCATGGCGAGATAACTTCCCCATGATTCACCGATCAAATAAATCTTTTCTTGGTTATACGCCTGTTTTAAGTGATCTGTGAGTTGATGTGCATCAAGGATGTAATGCTCAGGTGTCATCTGATCATAGCGATAGATGGCATCATAGGATTTCCCTGTTCCTGGTTGATCCCAGTTGATGATCGTATAGTGATCTTCTAAATCGGATAAAAACTCTCGAGTGGCTGGCATTTGAGCACCTCCGGGTCCTCCGGAGAGAAAGAGGATCACAGGGTTACTTGAATCCGTTCCTCGTACACTATAATATTGTGTCGAATCATTGATGTTCACATCAACGATTTCAGCGATACCACTCGAGTTTGGGGTATAGGTCATCATCTCTGCGATCACGATATGGAGTGCAATCATCCAGGGAATGATGAATAACCATAAAGCAATATTGATGATTTTCTTGGCAAGAAAATAATGGGTTTTTGAACTAAAAAGGCGAATCACCCACACAATCGCTAGAAAGAAT
>CALMNM010000022.1 GCA_937868795.1 uncultured Acholeplasma sp. | reverse complement strand
TTAAGAGCATTTATGACATTGATTTTTTACGCACCTTCAATTTCAGGAAATGCCTTTTTGATGTGGCTTATCATTTTCTCTGGTGATATTCATGGGTATCTCAATGCATTTTTAATCAATTTTGGAATCATTGATAATCCCATATTATGGTTAAAAGATACCGATTATATCATGACAGTCATCATCATCGTTCAATTATGGCTTTCTCTAGGGGTCTCATTCCTCGCGTTTATTGCCGGTTTACAAAGTGTCGATAAGACGCTTTTTGAAGCGGGAGCTATCGATGGTGTGAAAAACCGTTGGCAAGAATTATGGTATATTACATTGCCATCGATGAAGCCACAGTTACTTTTCGGTGCGGTGATGCAGATCACAACCTCCTTAGCCATCGCAGAAGTCTCGATGCAGCTTGTCGGGTTCCCCTCTGTTCAATACGCTGGACATACGATTGTCACCCATTTGATCGACTATGGCTCCACCCGTTTTGAATTGGGGTATGCTTCGGCAATCGCGACATTACTCTTTTTAATCATGATGTCTGCGAACTTGATTGTCAGAAGTATTTTAAGAAAGGTCGGTGAATAAGATGACTTTAGAAATGAAGTTAAAATCGGCCTTGAACTTTAGAAAAAGACGTAAACTCAACCGTTCAAAAGCCGGAGATATCGCACTTTTCGCACTCCTTTTAATCTTCGGTACCTTTTCAGCATATCCTTTGGTGATGACGGTTTCAAATGCGTTTAAATCGCTTGATGAACTCTTTTTATTCCCACCGCGACTTTTCCCCAGAAATCTAACATTCGACAATTTTAGGGATCTTTCAGAACTCATCGGTAATTCATGGATTCCTTTCTCCCGATATTTCTTTAACACCATTTTGATTACGGTATCAGGAACAGTTGGTCACGTGTTGATTGCCTCTATGTGTGCCTATCCACTAGCGAAATATAAGTTCCCTGGGCGGAATCTGATCTTTACGCTCGTCGTTTACTCACTCATGTTTGCACCTCAAGTCACCGCAACCCCGAACTACATTATCATTTCACAAATCGGATTAATCGATACCCCACTCGCGATCATCTTACCCGCTATCGCCAGCTCTTTAGGTCTCTATCTTATGAAGCAGTTTATGCAACAGATTCCTGATGAACTGATCGAATCCGCGAAGATTGATGGTGCGAGTGAATACCGGATTTTCTTCCAGATCGTCATGCCGCTCGTTAAACCTGCATGGTTGACGCTCGTGATCTTATTATTCCAACGCTTATGGACAACCGATGGTGGATCCTTCATTTTTAGTGAGGAGTTAAAACCTGTGTCCTATGCTTTAAGACAAATTGCCCAAGGTTCGATTGAACGTGCCGGTACGATTGCTGCTGTCTCCTTTATCATGATGATTGTTCCCGTGACATTCTTTATCATTTCGCAATCAAGAATCGTGGAAACATTCAGCCATTCTGGTATGAAGTAAGAGGTAATGATATGACAAAACTCGTAGCCATCTTTACACTTATCCTTACACTTCCCATCCAACTCGTCTCACTTCGTTATAATTACTCCTATTATGGCGATGTGGTCCACTCAGCACCCGGGATGACCTATGCTGCTTATTTTAATGCGCAAACCTTAGGGACACAACTTACCTCTCCTGAAGATTTTGTGATCTATGAGGATATCATTTATTTGATCGATTCTGTCGAAAATAAAGTGATCACGATTAATACGACCTTTGAACTAGAAGCAGAATATCAAACTTTCCCATTATCAGCAGAATACATCAGTAGATTAACGGCAGAAGGCATCACAGATTTTAGCGACTTAACAATCAAAGGAGCTTTGGGTCTTGATGTCAAAGAATCAGGGATTTACATCACGGATACAGGCAATTATCGGATTATCAAATTGAACCATCAATTTGAAGTCATCGATGTTTTTGTTGGGATGGATGATCCCACGTTTGATGAACTAGCCTTTGAACCTAAAAACATTACCGTCGATAGTACAGAGCGTATGTATGTGGTCGCCAAAAACGTTTATGAAGGGATTATTGAAGTCAATAGCGACGGATCTTTCAACCGTTTCACTGGCGTCAATCCAGTCTCTTTAACACCTATTGAGATTTTTAGACGTTCCTTGATGACAGAAGCTCAGCTCGCCCAATTGCAGTTATACCTACCCACAGAATACACATCGGTTCAGATCAATGAACGAAGTTTCATCTATGCCACATCAAAACCTTCAGACAACAATGCTGAAAATACGATTCAGCTCATTAATCCTAAAGGGGTGGATGTCATTAAGAAGAATGGCTATCATCCTCCGATGGGTGACATTCATTATATCGATGGCATGAACAATTACGTGGTCTCTGGTCCTTCACTTTTGGTGGATATTGCTGCAACCAAAGATGGTATTTATACCGTCTTAGACCAAAAGCGTTCACGATTATTTACCTATGATAGTGAAGGAAACCTTCTTTATATCAATGGGGATGAAGGATCACAATCCGATAAGTTTACCGAAGGTGTGGCTATCGGTTATTTAGGTGATGATCTCCTAGTTTTGGACCGGAAATCGCGAACCATTATCGTGTATCGTCTAACGGATTTTGGTCGTGCTGTGAATGAAGCGGTTAGTTATCACGTTCGCGGTGAGTTTGATCAAGCAGCTCAAATTTGGGAGAATGTCTTAAAACTCAATACCAATTATGAAATTGCGTATAACGGCATTGGTAAATATTTACTTCGTGAAGGTCGTTACAAAGAGGCGATGGATTACTTCAACCTTGGACACGATCAATACTATTTCTCTAAAGCATTTAAAGAGTATCGCAATCAAATGATTAAAGATAACTTTGGTTACATCGTCCTCGCGGTGGTTCTTTTAGGAGGCACCTGGATCGGACTCAAGATAAGAAAGACGTATCGGAAGGGAGGCTCGATCTTGTATGAAGACTAAAATGAAACAGTTTTGGACGGATTATTTCAAGTTTCCTAAGATGTTATTATTTCATCCCTTTGATGGTTATGAAGAGTTTAAACGCTACAAGAAGGGTAAACTTTCGGTAGCTATCGTCTTCATTTTGTTGTTTGCCTTCTTTAGAATATTCCAATTTCAATACGAAGGGGTATTGATTAATCCCAATAATCCACTTGAGCTAAACTCCCTGCAGGAAATTTTCTCAGTCGCTTTACTCATCTTCCTTTTTACCGTGGGCAACTGGTCAGTAACGACACTGATGGAGGGTAAAGGAAAATATGTGGAAATCTTGATGGTCACTGGTTATGCACTCTTTCCACTCATCGTGATTGGGTATCCAGCGGTTATCCTCTCTAACTTTTTAACCTTAGAAGAAATGGCATTTTATCAACTCTTGATGGGTGTCGCTTATGCACTCACAGGGTGGATGCTTTTCATCGGCATTTTAAACATTCATCAATACGGATTAGGAAAAACGATCTTGGCGTTTATTGCGACCGTGTTATCGATGAGCGTCATGATGTTTTTAGGTTTATTATTCTTTGATCTTATTCAGCAGTTCATCTCCTTCATAGCATCAATCTATGAAGAGCTGAACTTGCGTTATTAGGAGGATGCATCGATGAAAAAAATAATCATCCTCTCCATCTTAGGTATTGTTATCTTAGGTTATATCTTCCTATTCAATCTTAAAGCAGCAGAATTACCTGAAAATCAAGTCGCTTCCTTTGAAAAAACAGGATTTATCGATGCAGAGACGCTCTCTGACACTGAACGACTTGTCGCAGAAAATGCTCAATTTGCGTTATATCTTGATGAAACCACCTCGTATTTCCATGTCCTTGACAAGCGAAGTGGCATGATTTGGCGTTCCAATCCTGTGGATCGAGATCCTTGGGAAACGACACCAGGGAAGACAATTACCGTCACGGCAATCGAAAAACAAAAGTCAACCTTAGAAATCACCTATTTTGATAAAGCTGGTGCATCGACGACGATCAATAATTATAAGCTCGCCATTTCTCACCCAGCAAGCGTCCTTAATGATGCTGGTGCGAGAACCTATGATATTAAATATTTAACCAATGGGTTCCAAGTTTTATATCGTATCGAAGATTTAGAAATTGACTACCTCTTTTTCCCCAAATATCTTCCTAAAGAAGTGATGGAAACCCTTGAGGATCGAAATATCCTTGAAAGTATCGCCTATAAGGGATTTGATGAAGAAACAGGTCTTTATGAAATCACTGCGTATGAAAGCATGTCACGACTTGTAAAAAATCGTTTATATGAGATATTCTATGAGAAATTAGGGTATACTCGCGAACGTGCGATTGAAGAAAATGCCCTTTACGGTTATTTTGAATTCTATGAAAAAGTATCTTTTGAAATCGCTGTTGAAGTTTTGTTGACAGATGAAGGTATTAAGACAACGATATTAAGTGATTCAATTGTTGAACCCGAAAATGTGAAGATTGCGAATATAATCCTTTATCCTCTTTTTGGCACCGCAGTTTCTGAAATTGCCGATGTCGAAACAGAAGGATATATCGTTTTACCTGATGGAAATGGCGCTATCATCGATTTCAACAATGGCAAATCTTACCAAAATCCATATCGCAAACAACTCTATGGGCAAGACCTCTCTCTTTTACCTTATAAGATGGAAGAAGAACAACAAAAGATTAACATTCCTCTTTACGGTATGGTGAAAGAAGAGGGTGGGTATGCAGCCATCATTACAGAAGGCGATGCGATGGCGAACATCCACGCGGATGTAAGCGGACGGATCGACTCTTATAACAAAGTATTCACATCGTTTAATATGCGTGAAACTGAACGCGTCATGTTAGGGTCAGGATTTAATCAATACGGCGTGAATCTGTGGACAAAGAAGATTGTCAATACTGATTTTTCTGTCAACTATCATTTCTTAACTGGTGCAGAGAACTCATATGTCGGTATCGCGAATGCTTATCGTTCATACCTGCTTGATCAAGGATTAGTCGATAAAGATCAAACTGATGAGACTATACTCAATCTTTCTTTTATCGGTGCCTATGATAAAAAAGAGTTTATCTTAGGAATCCCTTATTATACAACTCGTTCGATGACCACCTTTAAACAAGCAGAAACGATCATAAGAGAGATGATTGATCGTGATCTCACAGCGCTTTCTGTCAATTATTTAGGGTTGATGAATGGTGGACTATCTTCTGATATTCATACCAAAGCCGATATAGAATCTATCTTAGGTGGTAAACGAGGGTACAACAGATTAGAAAATACCTTAGATGATTTAGGTATCCCACTTTATGCTAATATCGACTTATCTACGGCGAGCGATTACAATAAGCTCTTTGATCGCTACCGGTATACAGCAAGTCGTATTGATGGTTCTTTATCCTTAGCATTCACCTATCATTACCCCTCAAGACTTCCCTATTCGGAAACGCAATATCAACATTCAGCCGATGACTTTGTCATCAATCCAATCTATTATCAAGCGATTTATGAACGCTTCAGTAAAGATTATGATGGGAATTACTTATCTTTAGGCTACATGGGATCTGTTCTTTCTGGACACTACACGAAGTCCGATGTCATCTATCGTCAAGATGCGTTACGTATTCAAGCCATGGTTTTATCGCAAATGAGCGAAACTATTATGCTTGAAAATCCTCTAGGATTCGCGATTCCATATGCCGATGTGATTACGGATTTACCGACGGAAGCAACCCTGTATTCCATTATCGATGATCAAATTCCTTTACTACAACTCGTCTTATCAGGACTCATTGATTATTCGACACAAAGCATCAACGTCAATAATTCACGCAGTGCTGACTATAATTTCCTTAAGGTACTAGAAACGGGTTCTAACTTAAAGTACACCCTCTCGTATGATGATTCGAGAGAACTTTTAACCACTGAATACAATTATTATATGTCTACCGAATACTCCAACTGGATTGATCTGATCGAAGAACAGGTCAATACGATGAATCTTTTAGGCATTCATGAAGGTTATTTAGTCAATCATGAACGCGTTCGATTAAACGTTTATGAAGTGACTTATTCGAATGGATTAACATTGCTCATTAATTATAATCTAAGCCCTGTTGTGGTTGGCACACAGACGATTGATGCCTTAGATTATATCGTTGTAGGAGGTTAAGAAGATGCAAAAACTTTTTATAAAACGCCCCTATAACGAAAATGCGAAGAAGAAGTTTGAAATATCGTATAAAAATCAGAAACGGATCTGGGCTGCGATTTTCTTAGCTCCATGGATTTTAGGATTTATCCTACTCTTCCTGGTTCCGTTAATTGAATCCTTCATGTATAGTTTCTATCAACTCACGCCAAGAGTTGGGGAAATCACCCGTGAATTCATAGGCTTTGACAACTACCTTTATGCGTTTAACACCCACGTCACGCAAACCTCATCGTTTAAGGTTGAACTCATCAATACGACGGTGGATTCGCTCATCAATTTACCCGTACTTTTGATTTTTAGTTTGTTTATCGCGGTGCTCCTCAATATGAAGTTTAGAGGAAGAGCTGTCATTCGTGCGATCTTCTTTATCCCGGTTATTTTAAACTCGGCAGCGGTAGCAACGGCACTGGGTGGAGGAGAAGCGATTGCCCAAATTCTTGAACAATCAGGCATTGATCAAATCTTTGATTTGGAGTTTTATTTGATTCAAACGGGCTTAACGCCGATTTTAGTCACATTCATTGTAGGACTCATCGATCGTATCTACGATATCTTAGCTTTAGCTGGCGTTCCGATTTTACTTTTCCTTGCCAGCATTCAATCAGTGCCAAAACACCTCTATGAAGCCGCCAAAATTGAAGGGGCGACAGGGTATGAAATGTTTTGGTTAATCACATTACCTAATGTGTCTCCACATATCGTCACCGTGACGGTATATGCGCTTGTAGATACATTCTTAACCTCGCCTGTATCCACCATCATCTCTGATGAACTCAATCAACAAAATTGGGGACTCAGTTCAGCGATGGCATGGATTTATGTCTTAACGATTGTTGTGATGCTTGGATCACTTGCAGTACTTGCCAAAGGATTGAAGATTGGAGGTTCGCACTATGAAAACTAACATCTTTGATCAGATCAGAGCATCGGTCACAGGTTATGTGGAAAAAGTCACTGAACCCCATGTTGTCTTTAAACGCAATCGAAAGATTAAAGAAATCAGTGGGCAAGTGATTCGTTATGTCTTCCTTATCGGCTTATGTTTTGTTATTCTATTCCCCACCATTCAACAGATCTTGATGGCACTGCGTGCACCTGAAGATGTCAATAATCCTGCAGTCGTTTGGATTCCTGAAGTTTGGTCAACACTCAATATCAAACTATCCATTATGGTGCTTGACTACTGGGATGCACTCTTAAATACGTTTAAGCTTTCCTTCTTCGCGATGATTCTTCAAATGGCATCCACCGCATTGGCGGGATATGCATTCTCACGTCTTCGCTTTAAAGGAAGTAATATCCTCTTCGTCTTGGTCATCTTGACCATCGTGATTCCCCCACAAGCCTTATCGCTCGCTCAATATCTTTATTTTAGAGATTTGAAATTGATTGGTAAGGAAGGTGCGATTTACTTGATGTCCGGTTTAGGCATGGGCATTCGTTCAGGAATCTTCATCTACATTTTTAGACAGTTCTTCAGAGGATTACCTAAGGAACTTGAAGAATCCGCGATGATTGATGGAGCATCTGTGTTCCGTACTTTCTGGAATGTCATGTTACCTAACGCACGTGGTGCGATGGTCACCGTTGGTCTCTTCGCATTTGTTTGGCAATGGAATGATGCCTATTTTGTCAAGATCTTCGAAGTCTCTAAAGCAGATTTCCCCTTACTCACCATGCGGTTGCTTAATGCGGCAGAAAATGTCTATGCAGCGCTCTTCTATGCGGGAGCACTCGATCTTGTAGGTCAAGATATTTGGGAAAACCCCCTTTTCTTAGCACTCATCTCCAATGTCTCAGCATTACTCATGATGTTACCGCTACTCATTATGTATTTATTTGTTCAAAAAGGATTTGTTGAATCGATCGAACGGACAGGTATTGTCGGTTAATCGGAGGTATACATGAACTACGAATCATCCATCTATCAAAAAATCAATCGCATCGCAGACTGGGTGATTCGTATCATCATGATCAATGTCTTGATGATCATCACATCCATTCCTTTGATCACACTCTTTCCATCGCTTGCTGCTGGGTACAAATTGTTCTATGATTATACGCATAAAAATGAAGTGCGTTTATTCTCAGGGTATTTCACGTATTTCAAAACGGACTTTATGCGCAAGTTTCAAATTGGATTGATCTTGATCATCGTCCTTCTCGTTGGGTATTACAATGTGACGTATTATGTGAATATATTAGCGAGCAATGAAAACATATTTTATCAAATCGGTTATTATGTTGCCTTCGCTTTCTTGTTTGCCGTTTTTGTCGTGACATTATATACACTTCCTGTTGTGACGACGTATCCCAGGTTGAAACTTGGACTGATGATGAAATTGGCGTTTGCCCTTTCAGGAAAGTATTTCTTAAGAACACTATTGTTAATGCTCATTCATCTCATTCCATTTGCGATGATGTTGACGCAAATCACATCATTACTCGCGGTTTTCGGTGGATTATCAATTCCCATGGTTTTAGCCGTTTTGGTTCATGAAAAAGCGACAGAATATATCATTTCCTTAGGAGAACGTCATGATTAAAGTCGGTCTTGAAAACATAAGTGAATCCATGCATCTCTTTGAAGGTAAGCGTGTTGGTTTAATCACGAATCCAACGGGTGTTGATGCAGAGTTTCGCTCCTCGATTGATCTTTTGAGCGAAAAGGTGAATTTGGTTGCCTTGTTTTCACCTGAGCACGGCATTCGTGGCAATCTTCAAGCAGGTGTAGAACTTGAACCTTACACCGATGAGAAAACAGGAGCTCATGTCTACTCCCTTTATGGTAAGACGCGACGTCCGACGAAAGAGATGCTTGAAGGTCTAGACGTTCTTGTTTTTGATATTCAAGATGTCGGGGCACGCTATTACACCTATTTATATACCATGGCTTATGCGATGAGTGCATGTGCCGAATATGATAAGCATTTTGTTGTGCTTGATCGTCCTAATCCAGTGGATGGTATTCATGTTGAAGGGAACATTCTTGATCTTGATTTTCGTTCATTTGTTGGATATTATCCCATTGTGCAACGTTACGGCTTAACGGTCGGTGAACTCGCGATGCTCTTTAATCAAGAGTTTGGCATATCCTGCAAACTCGATGTTGTCAAAATGACGGGATGGAAAAGACATATGGACTATCAAGCCACAGGCCGCTTATTTGTCCAACCCTCGCCCAATATTCCAACGACAGAGACGATGTATCACTATTTAGCGACGTGTCTTTTTGAAGGGACCAATATGTCGGAAGGTAGAGGAACAACCAAGCCGTTTTCCTTAATTGGTGCTCCATGGCTCAACGCTGATAAAGTCATCGATACACTAAAAGATTATGATTTAAGAGGCGTGAGTTTTCGTCCACAATACTTTACCCCTATGTTTTCCAAACATCAAGGAGTCTTATGCCAGGGCATCGAACTTTATGTCACAGATAAGGATCTCTATGAACCCGTGTATACGGGATATGTTCTTTTAGACGTCATACGCCACATGCACAAAGAATTTGAAATTCTTAATCCTTATGCAGGTGGACGAGCACCATTTATCAATTTATTAACAGGCGATCGTTTTGCCAGTGAAGATACCTTAAACTTAAAGCAAATAAAGGAGAAGCTAGATCACGATCGAAAGGCATTTTTACAGATCAAGGAGCGTTATCACATCTATGAATTTTGACATCCATCAATTAACAACAGAAGAGAAGATTGGACAGTTGCTCATGTTTGGTATCGAAGGAACCGAGATTACCGAACATGCCATCCATCTGATCAAGGAACTCAAGGTGGGTAATATCATCCTTTTTGCACGTAATGCAAAAGATCCCAAACAACTTTATGAACTTAATCAAAGTCTGCAAAAATTAGCAAAAGAAACCATAGGGATTCCCATGTTCATTTCGATTGACCAAGAAGGTGGTATGGTGACACGAATTTTCCATGGAGCCACATTCTTTCCTGGAGCAATGACACTCTCTGCAGCGGGAAGCTTAGAGGATGCCTATAAGATGGGTGACATCATGGGTGAAGAGCTTTTAGCTTTGGGTGTCAATATGAATTTAGCGCCTGTCCTTGATGTCAATAACAATCCCAAAAATCCAGTCATCGGTGTGAGAAGTTATAGTGATAATCCATTGAGGGTTGCTGAATATGGCGTCGCCTTCATGAAAGGTCTACAAAACCATGTGGTTGCTACAGGAAAACATTTCCCAGGTCATGGTGATACCCATCTCGATTCTCATCTTGCATTACCATCGGTTGATTATCCAATCTCACGCTTAGAATCGATTGAACTTGTCCCCTTTAAACGTGCGATTCAATCAGGCATTGGTGCAATCATGAGTTCACACATCAATTTCCCTGCTTTTACCGAAGAGGGAAGACCCACGACGCTTTCCCGAAAGTGTTTAACAGAATTTCTCCGTGAGACGTTGGGCTATCAAGGATTAATCGTCACAGATGGTATGGAAATGAAAGCTATTCAGGATCATTACGGAACCGTTGAAGCTTCTCTTATGTCCATCCAAGCGGGAGCTAACCTTGTATGTATCTGTCATTCAGAGCCTTTACAGATTGAAGCCATCGCTCGAATTAAACATGCACTCTCAACCAATGAGCTTTCGATGGATCTGCTAAATGAACGTGTGCAACGCGTTCTTGATGCCAAATCAAAACTCAAACCTATCGATTTGGAAAAGCCTTATGAAGCCATTAAACACCATGTAGAGAATAAGGAGCATCAATCTTTTAGCTATCATATTGTCAAAAAGGCCTTGACCTTAGTGAAAGGATTACCACTTAAACTTAAGCAAAATGCACTCTTCATCGGCATGTTACCCAAAGCCACCACACAAGCAGATGATACTGATGGATTATATGACATCGTCTCACACATTCAAAAAGATCTTCCCCATCTTAAAACAACGCGTGTCCCCATCATTCCATCAGATGAAGATATAGAGAACGTAGTTAAGGTTGCTAAGGGTGTCGAACAAGTCATCATGACATCATATAATGCAAACATTTATCCTGCACAGATAAAACTGATCGAAGCACTAGCCAAGCTAGATGTTGAATTGCATGTCATCGCGATGCGAAACCCCTATGATCTTTTCTATACAGACACCATTAAGAATTATGTAGCCCTCTACGAGTATACTCCGAATGCCATCAAGGTGCTTCTCGAATACCTCAAGGGTAACATTCCATGTGAAGGGAGGATTCCAGTCAATTATGAACCGATACATATTAGGCATTGATGGTGGTGGCACCACCACATTAGGCGTCTTGTTTGATGAACAAGGCCATGAAATTGAACGCGCTGAATTTGGGTTTTCAAACTTCACGATTCAAGAAACATTAGCCAAAGAAAATATTCATAAAACGATCAGTGCACTTTTACGTCATAAGAAAGCTGATGATCAAATCCATATTGTCATGGGAATTTCTGGCGCCACCAATATCCACGATAAAGCGTCATTTCTTGATCA
>CALMNM010000021.1 GCA_937868795.1 uncultured Acholeplasma sp. | reverse complement strand
TGTTTCAGGAATTCTATTCCCCTCAGATGGTGTGCCAACAGTAATTAAAACTCCAAACTCTAAATAATAAGTTGACCCACCTACCTTATCTTTTCCGATACAATCCAATAAATAATATCCTGGGGTACTTGTATCTATTTGTGAGTAATCTATTAGTGTAATCATAGGTAATGAAACAGGATCGGGTGGCATTGAGTAATTGAGTTCATAGTAAGAGAAACCAAGCGTTAAGGTTCCATTAACAGCTATCTCGGTGTTTCCAGAAACTACCACAAAAATCGGATTGTTACCATAGTTATCATTATACTCATCAGGAATAATGGGTTCTATATAATCGGTTTGTCCATATAAGAACGTCTTAATGTCGGTCATATTCCCCTTTGAGTCATAGTAGAAATATTTTGTGTAATTCGTATCTTCTAATTCATTCTCAGTGTATTGCATGTCTCTGACATCTTCGACTACAAGTCGGTTTAATTCATCATACTGATAAGTATACGAGTTTTTTAGTGCTGTGTTCTCATAATACCCATAAAAAGTGATATTTCCTAGGTCATCATAAGAATATTCATATTTGTACTCAACGGTATCTGAAAGTAGATTATATACGATACTACTTATTCTGATTGTACTTCCAGAATAATGAATGGTTTCGGTAACAAGAATTGTGTTTGTATTCAAAATCAACTTAATTTGATTTAATCTCAATAATGCTGCTGTCTCATAATAATTTTCCTTTGAAATATAATAACCATCTTGAGATGAATACGTTGTTCTATCATACAGTGCTGAAGGGACATCGCATATAGTTACATCTTCAGAATTCCACAATAAACATTTGTTATTGTGATAGTTGACACCATGATCCACATCATTAATCGAAAACTCTAATGCCGTTAGATTGCCTTCGAAATCATAGGTGTATTCCACTCTATTATTATCAGAATCAACCATTTGTTTCAATCTTCCAGTAGTATCGTAAGTGTAATATTCAGATGTTGATATATTTCCTAACACATCATGTTCATTGTATACAGAAACTAACCCCGATTGATCATACTCATATGAAAATTTTGTAAAGCCGTTAAAATCCACAGTACTTATTTGATCTTCTTCATCATACGAAAATTCGATGACGTCGCCATTACCATAGGTTTGTGTCGACAAACGGTTCGTATTGTATGTGCCATCCATTTCATACGTATAGGTCATCAAGAGTTGAGAGTTCACTCTTACTTGATAAATTCTATCTCTGGAATCATAATCTAAATCGTAATAGTAGATAGCATTTCCAATACTATCTCGCTCTAAAATAATCTTGTCAAGCCTGTCCTCTGAATCGTATTGGTATTCAACAATTGCATAAACAGGATCGCCCACATTATAAGATGAGTAACTTTCAACGTGAATCGCTTTGATTAATTTCCCCTCATCATCGTAGATATATAGCAGATCATCTCCCTTAGCATTTTTTATTGCTTCTAACAATCCAGTTAAGGTATCGGTGTAATAGTGTGTCACATCACCAAATTCATTCGTGGTAGAAGAAATATATTGACTAAATGCAGTCGATAAGTATGTCGTTGATGTTGTGAAAAAAACATTTGCATCACCTATGACATTACTAATCATTTGACCATACGTGTTATATGTTGGATCACTCTTTACGTTATTATATGTGACTGACTCAACCAATGCTTCCGAGTCGTTAATTTCAAAATCAATCTCAGATGAACCAGAAGTTACTTTTGTTGCACGTGAATCATTAGCATTTTCATATTCGTAATATGTCACAACACCTGATGGACTTTGTACATACTCCATTCTTCCTTGAGTATCATATTCATATATACTGTTGATGCTTTCAAAATACATTTGAATTTGATCAAACAGCACATAACCTTCACCTTGAAATTCTAGTGTAAGATATACGAAATTGCCAACTTCGAATGAAATTTCTTCTAATTTAAATTGCCAACCTTCAATTGAAGTATCAAATTCAATATAATCTGTGGATACATTTGCATCCATATAATCCTGTGAACCATAGGCTTCTAAAGAACTTAAAACATCGACTCTGACTCTAAACACTTCAGGATAAGCATCTGTACTCTGTATAGATATTGGCGTGCTTTTTGAATATGCCCAGCCACCAATGACTAGTTTCCCATCCTCCGAAAAGCCATACATGTAGTCACTGAACGCACCCCACGCATATCTCAATTCTTTTGCATCACCATTAATCTGTAATGCGTAATCACCTAATACTTTTTCTTCAATATCGGATGTTATAGCATTGGTTTGAGTTCGAAATACCTCGTTTGGATCAAATCCAGACCATGTGTTAATTTGACCATATATATCTAATACTTCAAATGAAGGATTATCTATGATATTTTGTCTTGTATCTCTAAATCCTTCTATCAATTGAAAGTTATCAAAATAAGCATTACCGATACCATGATTATGAAGTTCAATTGTTACAGTTGTATCCGCAGCATCAACATCAACAACAACGGTAACATAATGCCATTCACCATCATTTGGCACTAAAACGGATGTATTTTCTTGAACATCTCCAGTGATTGCTACATTAACATATCCACTTGTTGTCTCATTTTTCACATAACCACTGAGCATATAGTTGCCATAATCTAGAGTGACAGATTGTTGATACCACCCATAATGGTTCACATCGGGAACATATAGTCTTCCAGAGCAATTGCCGTAAAGTGATGTGGTGCAATCGCTATTCGATTCCTCAGCTTGTGAAAAATAGTAGGGTTGGTTTAGCTGCCAATTCATATCAAATGGTGCTGCATTTTCAAAGCTATAATTTAGAATTGCATTCTCTATTGTTTTATATGGTTTTGACATTGCAACTAACTTGTTATTAAAATTATAGTTTAGTTCCCCATTTAATAATAGGGTACTGTAATTATTATCTGATACTGAAAAAATATTTCTAAAACTAAATGATTGCGCATTGCCATGATTATCTAAAACATTGACCGTATGCCCATAATTATCAAATTTATAAGTTATATAGTCTAAATTTTGGTCAACCTTTGTGGTTGCTTTGTAATCATATGAATAATCAATTTCACTAAACAGGTAGGATATATTGGAATATTGTTTAATTGTCCAAATCTTATCGCTTAACGGATTTATGGAATCATATGTGTATGTTGTCTTTAATCCAGAAGTTTCGTAAACACTTAAAATTCGAGCATAACTATCAGTTGTGTAATATAACGTTGGGGAAACAGTAAACGTAGAATCCGAATCGTAATCAGTATATTTTTTTGTATAATATAACGCATAATCTGAGTAGAGAGATTTTGACATGTAATAATGATACACTTTCTCAAGGGTAGTTAATGTACCATCATTTTGTTTAATCTTTAGATAGGAGTAATTTAATCTTCCGGAACTATATGTTAATTCAATTTTGTTTCCACTCTCATCTGTGATAGATTCAATCTTATCAAGCTCAGTTGAATTTCTTACAATGGTGATATCCATATCCGTTTTTGTGTCGGTTATTTGAGATAAATGATTGCTTGTAAACTTATATTTTATCTGCTGCATTGTTAAAACCGCAATTTCTACTGGATAACTACCATAGTAGTTAGTGAAAAAAATATTCCCCGATCCATCTTCAGCCAAATAACATCTATATTGGTTATATTGATCATTGACAAATCTTGCATCACAGGCTTTGTTATAATAATGAACCGTGTTTCCTGTGCCATCTGTCACCGCATATTGTTCATTCAAAACAATCTGTTCATAAGTCATACTATAATTTGTTTGCCAGCCTAATCCATATCCAATATTCACATCTTTACGATCAACATTATATATGAGCGACAATCCAAAATTTTGCTTATCAGTAGAAAAAGACAATTCATCTTTTATGAATGTTAATTTACCAGTAAAATCAGATACATAACCATTACCTGCTGGTCCAACGCTTTGTTCACTATAGGTCCAATAATCTTTCATTCCAGATGATTTAATATATGTGAATTCTATCACGGGTTTTGATGTGGTAAAACCTGTTTCTAACGAGCAAACAGAGTTGTATGCACCATAATCGTACTTATCTTTAATTGTAAATCCAGTCGTCTGTGGGTTACCGGTTGCCTGCCATTCCTTAACCGCGTCAGTAATATCGAAAATGTATTGGTTATCAGATCCAACGATATGGTAATCTGTCATATCGGATGAATACGATGGCGCGTTATCCCAGTTTATCGCACTGGTATCTATGAAGGATTGATTTTTATATAGTCCTATGATTCTGTCGGTTGCTTTTACACTTGAGGTTAATGTAAGTGTCGTATTTACTATTTCTTCACCCATAATAGAAGACGGAATGACAAAATTCAATATTCCACGATACTCACTAGAACTAAAAGTATTTGATATACGTAAAATTGTACTTCCATCATAATTTTCTGTTTTGTTGGCTTCAGAGACATAGGTATCACTAATATTGGCAGTCTGATAATCATTAATAATGGTTGGATCGATGGCCACAGGATAGATCGCTGATCGTAGCCAATCATCACTTGGTGTAATCGTGATTTGATAGGTTTTAACTCCTGTTTCGATTAAATTAAATTCAATATCATTTGACATATTTGATTCATAATCTAACATGATCAATTCTGAAAAAGAGAATACTTTCTCATTATCCTCGTTAATAAATACGATATTTTTATTCTCATCCTCGATGAGTGATAAATCTTTAAGTTTATATTCGAATGTCATACTAAAATTATCAATATATTGATTTAAAATGATATTCTCTTTGACTTTACTGCCTGTTAATATATACTCAAGATCGACATTTGGTTGAATATTGCAATAGAGTATTGATTGACTGATGTGTATCAATTCTTTCATATTGCTTGGTAATATTTCCGTATTATCATATGAAATGTATGATGTTCCAATCCCTAATAAATTCCAATCAATATTATAACTATTCATAGATAATTTGATTTGTTTGTTTGCCTCTAGTTTTTTAGGAAACTTTACCTTAAACTGATTTTCTTTATTTTCAAGTTCATCTCCCAAATCATTTAAACTATTATCAATTTGTTTCCATTTCCCGTCTACTTGATAGTGAATAATATCATTATATAAAGTTGTTACATAGGTACCATCAACTTTTCTGAAGGTCTTACTAAATGCTTCTCGTTCTTCCACTATCTCCGATTCGAGTTCTACAACAGTGGGATCAAAATCCGAATCAGTTGTTGTTGGATATTTCCCAATCCCTCTAGATACAACTTCTTGCTCAGTAACTGTTGAAGCCTTGACTTGCAATACATTCCATGGAACTAAACTCCACATTTGACCAAACAAAGCCAAAAAAATCAAAAACTTTTTGCTGGCATCGAGCAGTCTTATCAAAACCAAGATCTTATGATCATTTAATGCTCTTTTTTTGAACATATTCAATAGTCCCCTTACCGTGAATTTTCTTCTTAGTATCAGTTTAATCCCATAATAGCAAGAAAAACAGGGCGCATACGCCCTATTCGTAGTTTTTTCAATGATAATGTAATGAAAAGCAATGCAATCTTGTTACATTCCTCCAATAGTCCCATCTTGAAAAGTTCATTATGTTTGTTCGTTTGTTAAGTTATTATTTACAATCCTCATCTTAAGTACCTCGTGAAGTTAGATTTAAGTTCATCGATAGTACGTGTCAAAAGGTGATTATGGTCCGGTATACTGTTATTGATTTGATAATTCAGATTAGTTATTTCTCATGCACCATATATATCTACAGTTTAGGAGTATCCAAACCCCTAGATGTATCCACCGCTTCGCTCGTCCACGACAGTTCAACCCACTTTGCAACTTGGATGTATACGCGGAGGGATATTATACCAGATCCTATAGAGCGCAAGATCAAGGCATTGATCTGGAGTTTAATATTATATTTAAAGTTGGAAATCCCACGGTTCTCACAACACCACAAGAG
>CALMNM010000020.1 GCA_937868795.1 uncultured Acholeplasma sp. | reverse complement strand
GCTGGCTGAAAAACTATAACAAAGGGAGGGTCACCTTTTTGCCTTTGGATACCATGATCTATCTGTAATGGACATGGCCAAACAAATCCTTTATCATTTAGAGAATTTGGATGATTTAAAGCGGATCTCTGTCTTTGAACTGATGAAAATTGAAGGCATTAAGGAAGCTAAGGCATGTACGGTGATCGCAGCGATTGAACTTGGTAAAAGGGTATCCATGATGAAACGTGAGGATAAAATTCAAATCAAATCATCCCTTGATGTCTATCACTTTTTATCAGGATCATTAAGTCACCTTGAACAAGAACACTTTATCGTGATCTATTTAAACGTCAAAAGCGAAGTCATCACCAAAGAGACCATCTTTATGGGCACCATCAATCAAACGCTCATCCATCCAAGGGAAATCTTTAAAACAGCGATCAGACTTTCAGCTCATGCCATACTTTGTGTGCATAATCATCCGACAGGTGATTCAACACCTTCCAAAGCAGATGTGATGGCGACCAAGAAGATCAGTGAAGTGGCCGAGATTATGGGGATTGATTTGATCGATCACCTCATCATAGGTCGTCATGAATTTTATTCCATCGGCGAAGGGAAAAAAACATTCGTGCCAAATTAGACGTTCTTTTTTAAGAAGACATGATATAATCATGAATAAGAAAGAAGGAATGTCTATGAAGAAAAAAGATGTCAGCAAAACCTTTTGGTACGCCATCGCGATCGGTTTTACGCTTTTATTTGTCCTCATCCTATTATCCTCGATCCTCGATGTCGGTGACCGTTTAAGAACCATCCATCCATATGTTGAATACGCATTTTATGGCTTATCCTTTATTCTGGTGTATCTCTTAATCTTAAGACCAGTACATATTATCTTATTTTCGCCCACGTTTTCCGTGGAAACGACGTTAGATAGTGAAAATAATCACAATGCATTGATGTATAAAAGAATCGCGAAACGTCTCTTACAATCAGGAATACTGCCTGAAGATGATATCACACGATTAAATGATGCCTTAAAGAGTAATACAGAGGACTTAAAACTCGCTTTAAATCATGTATTTACGCATGAAATTAAAAAGCAGATGAATCAAGTCATCAAAAAGAATGCGAAAACCGTCATGATTTCCACCGCCATTTCTCAAAATGGTCGTCTTGATTTCTTTACCGTGGTTGTCGTTAACTTAAAGATGATCAAAGAACTTGTTCAGATGTGTGGCTATCGTCCATCGTATCCAAAACTTGCCAAACTTTCCGTCAATGTTTTCTCAACCGCACTCATCGCTGAAGGACTTGAAAATATGGATATCACTGAACTGATGCCGACATCCACCATGAACACCCTAAGTGAAGTGCCCTTTATCAAACCTGTCTTATCTTCTGTCACGCAAGGGATCTCGAATGCATTACTCACCTTAAGAATCGGCATCGTGACACGTAAGTTCTTATTTGCTGATGCGAAAGAAATTACCAAAGAATCCATTCGTCGTGGTGCTCTTTTAGAAGCTGCGGGTATGATTCCTTCGGTCATTGCAGATGCCATCATGATTTTACCAAAGCGAATCGCATCCCTCTTTAAAAAACCTGAACCCAAAGAAAAACCAGAACCTCAAGAAGCGTGAGAAACTCATGCTTCTTTCTTTTTCACTTGCTCTTGGGTAAATATTTATATTTATATCTTGCAAAAAAAGAAAAAAATGAGTAAAATTAGTACAGTATTAGAAAAAAGAAAGCCCTACCAAGCTTTCAAAAAAACAGAGGAGAGAAAGAATGAAGAAAGTATTATTTGCTTTAGTTCTATTCGTTTTTGCTGCTGTACTCGTTGCATGTGGACAAGAAGAATATGAAATTGCGATGATCACCGACTCTGGCGATATCGATGACCGTTCATTCAACCAAGGTACCTGGGAAGGTATTGTTGAATTTGCGGAAGAAGAAGGTAAGACTTATAAGTACTATAAGCCAACCGAAGTTAGCTTCGATGCATACGTTGCAGCAATCGACTTAGCCGTTGAAAGTGGCGCGAAAGTTGTTGTAACTCCAGGTTTCTTGTTTGAAAACAGCGTTCATAAAGCACAATCTACTCACCCAGATGTAACATTCATCCTTATCGATGGATCTCCACACAACGTGACTGATTGGGGCACAATGGCAACTTATGACGGTTCAGCTCCAGACTTCACCGTTGAAGACAATACATTGTCCATTTTCTTCCAAGAAGAACAATCCGGTTTCTTAGCGGGTTATGCTTCCGTTAAAGAAGGATTCACCAGCCTTGGCTTCATGGGCGGTATGGCAGTTCCTGCCGTTGTACGCTTTGGTTTAGGCTTCGTTGCAGGTGCTTATTATGCTGCTGACGAAGAAGGTTTAACAAACTTTGCATTTGCTGCAAACCGTTATTTATATTTAAATACTTTCGCACCAAGTGAAAGCACAAAGACCACCGCAGCTGCATGGTATGCAGACGGTGTCCAAGCGATTCATGCTGCAGCCGGCGGTGCTGGTAACTCAGTCATGGCAGCTGCTCAAGAAACCACAGGTAAGTGGGTTGTTGGCGTTGACGTTGACCAATCTAACCTTTCTGATAAAGTTGTCACTTCAGCAATGAAGGGCTTAGCAGTCTCTGTTCAAACCGCATTGACAGACTACTATAACGACGAATTTGAAGGTGGACAATCCATTACATTAGGCGTTGCTGAAAATGCAGTCGGTTTACCAACCGAAACCGCTTCTTGGCGTTTTGTTAACTTCACTGTTGCAGAATACAACACCATCCGTACCGCTGTTGGTAATGGTACTGTTAATGTTCCAACTGATGAAGCAAGCTTCGTAACATTCGTTACCGCATTAGGTTATACACCAAGCCAAGCATTGCTTGACACCATTTGGCCATAAGACTTAACGATTAACACCAAGGATAGATCAAGGGGAAAGCAAACACTTTCCCCTTATTTATCATCAAAGGAGAACAGATATGACCTACAAAGTAGAAATGAAAAATATCACGAAGATATTTGGGTCCTTAGTCGCCAATGACGATGTAACACTACAGGTCAAACCAGGAGAAATTCATGCTTTACTCGGGGAAAATGGTGCCGGTAAGTCGACATTAATGTCGGTTTTATTTGGTCTTTACCAACCTGAGCAGGGTGAAATTTTCATCGACGGGAAACAAGTTTTTATCCATAACCCTAATGATGCCAATCGTTTGGGGATTGGGATGGTGCATCAACACTTTAAACTCGTCGATACCTTCACTGTCCTTGATAACATTATCTTAGGGGCAGAAGAAACCAAAAATGGGATGATTCAATATGAACATGCCAAGGAAAAATTGGATCATTTAATCAAGACATATAAGTTGCATGTCGATATGAATGCTTATATCAAAGACATCACCGTTGGGCAGCAACAGCGTGTTGAGATTCTTAAAATGCTTTATCGCGATGCAGATATTTTGATTTTTGATGAACCGACTGCGGTCCTCACCCCTCAAGAAATTCATGAATTGATGAATATCATGCGTGGCTTTGCTAAAGAAGGCAAGACGATTATCGTCATTACACATAAATTGAATGAAATTAAAGCGGTTGCTGATGTATGTACCGTCTTAAGACGCGGGAAAAAGATTGGCACAGTAGATGTCAAATCCACATCGATCGAACAACTCGCAGAAATGATGGTCGGTCGTGAAGTGTTATTCTCGATCGATAAACCTGAAATCACACGTGGTGAACCCATATTTGAAGTGAGTCACTTAAACGTCAGTGGCCATGCTAAGCATTCGGTGAAAGATGTCAGTTTTACCGTTCATCGCGGAGAAATTTTAGGAGTTGCTGGGATTGATGGGAACGGACAAACCGAACTGATTCATGCATTAACAGGACTGAAACCTGTGCTATCTGGTGAAGTTAAGATTCAAGGACATGATATCACCCATTCAAACATTCGCAAAAAATATCAAAAAGGGATGTCACATATTCCTGAAGACCGTCAAAAACATGGCGTTGTCATGGATTTCGATTTAGCGAGCAACCTTATTTTACAAAACTATTATCAACCTCGCTTCCAAAAACACCAATTCCTCCGTTTTGATGTGATTAATGATCATGCTGATGAACTGATCAATCGTTTTGATATTCGCAGTGAACGTGGCGCAAAAACCATCGTTCGCCAAATGAGTGGTGGTAACCAACAAAAAGCGATTTTAGGTCGTGAGATCAGCCGTGAACATGAAGTCTTGATCGCGGTACAACCCACACGTGGACTCGATGTGGGTGCGATTGAATACATTCATAAACAACTTATTAACGAAAGAAACAACCAAAAAGCAGTACTCTTGATTTCACTAGAACTCGATGAAATCATGAACTTATCCGACCGAATTCTCGTCATGTACGAAGGAGAAATCGTCGGTGAACTCGATCCAAAGAAGACCACTGTGAACGAATTGGGTCTTTACATGTCTGGGGCAAAGAGAGGTTAATCTATGAAAGAAACGACAATGATGACCAAAATACAAGATTTTTTCAAACGATTACCAAAATTGATCCTTCGTGGACTCGTTCGTGCCTATAATGTCTCGAAACCCAGTTTGATCTCTGTTGGAGTCGGATTACTCATCGGATTTATCATTATGTTGTTTTTTAATGCAGGAGACGCACTGCCTGCCTTAGGAACACTTCTGATCGGAGGATTTAATGGGGGTCTTCGTGGGATTGGGAATACCCTCTATCAAGCAGCGCCCATTATCCTTACAGGTTTAGCCGTTGCCTTCGCTTTTAGAACGGGTCTCTTTAACATTGGTGCCTCAGGTCAGATGATGATGGGAGCCTATGTAGCGATTCATATCGGTGTTTTATGGCAACTCCCTGCAGGAATACATTGGATCGTCGGCTTCTTAGCAGGTATGCTCGCAGGTGCCATCTGGGGTTTCATTCCTGGTATTCTAAAAGCTCTATCGAACGTCAATGAAGTTATTACCTCGATCATGATGAACTACATTGCAGGTAATCTTCTTATCATCTTCATCATGGAGAACGTATTTAATGCTAATTATTCTCGTTCATTAAATATTCAAAAGTCAGCAGAACTCCCTCTGATGACGTCAGTTTTCCCTGGATCTACCGCCAATATTGGGATCTTTATCGCGATCATCGTCGTGATCATCGCGCACATCATCTTGCATAAAACAACACTTGGTTTTCAACTAAGAGCTTCAGGATTCTCCATGCCTGGGTCCAAATATGCAGGAATGAACACGAAAGCGAATGTCATCACCGCGATGACTTTATCTGGATCTTTTGCCGGAATGGCTGGGGCTATTGCCTTCTTGGTTGTCGGTAAAAACATTGGAACCGCGTTTGAGATATTCCCCCAAGGGTTTGATGGAATTTCGGTTGCACTCCTTGGTTTAGGTGAACCAATAGGTGCACTTTTTGCGGGATTATTCTTATCGAATATGCGTATGGGTGGATTCTACATGCAACGTTATAGCTTTGTCCCCCAAATCATCGATATGATCATCGCAGTCATTATCTATGTCACCGCGATTTCTGCGTCTCTCCAAATTATCTTCAAGCGTTATGGTGACAATATTAAAGCTTGGCATAAAGCCCGAAAAGCGAAGAAGGAGGAGGTATAAGTCATGGATCTTCTCTATCTAATCATTCAAAATACGTATATCAGTATGACCGTTTTGCTCATCGTCGCGTTAGGTGGACTCCTCGCTGAAAGAAGTGGGGTGACCAATATCGCCCTTGAAGGGATTATGATTTTAGGGGCATTTCTTGGTGTTTGGGCGATTCATGGTCTTGAAATGATGCCATATACCCCAATCACCCGTCTGGTCGTCTTGATCGTGATGATCGTCTTGGTTTTATTTATCTTGTTTATCATCAATTTTGGACTCTTTAAACTGGGCATAAAGAATTATGGTCTAGGTAAACTCAAATTAGGTAAGCATGAGAATAAAGTGTTCTACGGCATCAATTTAGTGATCGCTTTAGTCGTCGCCATTTTACTCCAACAGCGAGTCATTCAAGATCAGATTCCCAAACAAATGATTTTGGTGATGGGTATTGTGATCGGTGGCTTAGTCGGTGGTCTATACGCGATGATCCACGCACATGCCTCCATCTATATGAAGGCTGATCAGATCATCTCAGCGACTGCATTAAACCTATTCGCTCCAGCGTTTGCCATCTTTACCGCACGTTTCATTCAACGTGGACAACAAATTCCCTTTAATTCCAGCTTTATGATTCCAAAAGTTCCTGTATTAGGGGATATTCCTGTGATCGGTGATCTATTCTTTACCCGTGTTTTCTTGAGTTTCTATATCGGGTTAGCATTGCTTGTTCTCATCTGGATTATCGTTTATAAATCGAAGTTTGGTCTAAGACTGAGAGCCTGCGGTGAAAACCCACATGCCGCAGATTCCCTCGGGATCAATATCTACAAGCTTCGTTTTAAAGCAGTGACATTATCCGGTGTCTTTGCCGGTATGGGTGGGGTCATCTTCGTCATCTCTACCTCGACCGAATTCAACGTCACTGTGGCAGGTTTCGGGTTCCTCGCCATCGCCGTACTCATCTTTGGTAACTGGCGTCCTTCAGGTATTATCTTTGCTGCCCTATTCTTTGGCTTCATGAAGACGTTGGCGGCATCCTACACCACGATACCATTTTTGGATAATCTAGGGCTTCAAAAGGAATATTATGAACTGATTCCCTATATCGCAACCATTATTATCCTTGCCTTTTTCTCCAAAAATTCAAGAGCTCCCAAAGCGCTTGGACAGATCTACGATCAAGGAAAACGCTAAAATTGACCAAAACCTTCACACCCTGTGGAGGTTTTGTTTGTTACATGGGAAAAATGATGAAAATAACGCGATTTTTCACGTATTTCAAAACGATTTTCATTGACTTTTCGGCTTAACTACGTTAAAATACTTATGTTGTACCACTTAGAACAGGTCCTAAATGCGTCAAGCTACCTTAGTAGTGTGTCTTCAAGTCAAAATAAAAGGAGGTTAGCAACATGTATGCAGTTATCGTAACAGGCGGTAAACAAGTAAGAGTTTCTGAAGGTCAAGAAATCTACGTTGAAAAACTAGATGTCGAAGCGGGTGAAACCTACACATTTACCGATGTACTCATGCTCGGTGGTGAACAAACCGTCATCGGTACACCGAACGTTGAAGGTGCGAAAGTCGTTGCCAAAGTGCTTAAACACGGACGTGGTCCCAAAATCATCGTCTTCAAGTACAAGGTTAGAAAGAACTATCGCCGCAAACAAGGACATCGCCAATCATACACCAAGTTACTGATCGAATCGATCAGCGCGTAAAATGATTACCGCGAAGTACTTAAGCAAAGACGGACAGATCAAAAAGATCACCGTCAGTGGACATGCCAATTACAAGAAGTCAGGTCAAGATATTGTCTGTGCCGCTGTCTCAGCAGCCACCCTCGTGACCGCAAATGCAATTGAGCATTTAGGGTTAAATCATTTGATTGATTTAACTGTGGATGACGGATATTTCAAAATAGAGCTAAAAGAAGATAATTCGATTCTTCATGCACTCCTAGAAAACTTGAAATATACGTTAACTGATTTTGAAAAACAATACCCAAAATATATGAAAAACCAAAAGGAGGGATAACCATGTTGCAATTAAACATTCAGTTATTCGCATCGAAAAAAGGTACCGGTTCATCACGTAACGGTCGCGACTCCCACTCCAAACGTCTTGGTATGAAATTATCCGATGGTCAACTTGCAAAAGCAGGAGCAATCATTTACCGCCAACGCGGCACGAAAATTCACCCAGGTACAAATGTTGGACGTGGTGCCGATGATACATTGTTTGCGACAGTCACTGGGACTGTTAAGTACGAAAGACTCGGAAGAGACCGCACACAAGTTTCCGTTTACGAAGGATAACCTCGTTATCCTTTTTTTCTTCAAGAAAGAGGCTAAAAAATACTATGTTTGTTGATGAAATTACCGTTGAAGTGTATGGTGGAAAAGGTGGCGATGGCGTCGCTGTTTTTCGCCGTGAAAAATATGTAGAGTACGGTGGTCCATGGGGCGGTAACGGGGGTAATGGCGGTTCTGTCATCTTCGTGGGTGATGAAGGCAAATCTACCTTGATTGATTTACGCTACATGAGACACATCAAAGCGAAACCCGGTGAACGCGGGATGACCAAAGGGATGCATGGGGCAAGTGCAAAGCATACCTATGTCAAAGTTCCTTTAGGCACGATTGTATACACCGAAGATAAATCGTTTAAAATTGGCGAGATTACCCATCATGGGGAAGAGCTCGTTGTCGCACAAGGCGGTAAAGGTGGACGCGGAAACATCGCGTTTGCAACTCACAGAAATCCAGCACCTGATTATGCAGAAAACGGCGATCCAGGCGTTTACCGCAAGATTAGAGTCGAACTCAAAGTCTTAGCCGATGTCGGACTTATCGGCTATCCATCGGTGGGTAAATCGACATTGTTATCCGTGGTCTCCAACGCGAGACCAAAGATCGCTGAATATCCCTTTACGACCTTACACCCCCAACTCGGAATGGTCCAAGTTGGCGATGATTCCTTTGTCTTAGCGGACTTACCAGGACTCATCGAAGATGCCCATCAAGGTTTAGGGTTAGGCATTCGTTTCTTAAAGCATATCGAACGTTGCCGTGTCTTTCTCCATGTCGTTGATCTCACCAGAGATAATCCCTATGAAGATTACTTAAAGATCAATCATGAGCTTAAGATGTATGATGAAGACCTCTTAGAACGTCCTCAAATCGTAGTTGCGAATAAATCAGATATGCCAGGTAATGAGGATAAATTTGAATACTTGAAATCACACATTCAAGTTCCACTCATCCAAATCTCAGCCCATCAGCGTAAAGAGGTTGATCAACTCCTCTATATGACTCTTGAGATGCTCAAAACAGCACCCAAAGTGAGTGAAAAGACACCAGACTTTATTAAAAATTATGTCTTCGAAGACGATGAGCCACCTTTTATCTTAACGAAAGCGGAAGACAATGTCTTCGAACTTTCGGGTGCGAAATTAAAACTCATCTTTGATCGGACAGATTTCACCAAAGATGAAGCCGTTAAACGTTTTGCTCGACAGTTAAGAAGTCTTGGTGTGGATGAAGCCTTACGCAAAGAAGGCGCGAAACATCATGATACGGTCCGAATCTTTACCTATGAATTTGAATTTATCGAATAAGATGCTACCAAGCATCTTTTCTTTTCTAAAGAAAAAAACTAGGACCTAGATCCTAGTTTAAGTGAAGCATACGCATTTTTGATAGATGAGATTTCTTGAGTAATCGTAATTCTTTACTTAACTCACCATTTTGATCGTTACGGGTTTGATGCGTAAAGCGGTTGACGTGTATTTGAATGTTTTTGAGTTCCTCTTCACGCTTCTTATTCATCTTTTTGACGGTCATTCGTTCATCAAGTAAGCGACTCTGATAGTTTTGGGTCGCTTTTTCCATCTCTGCATCATAGTGAGTTGCTTTTTGTTTTAACATCACCTGATACTTATCAAACGCTTGTTGGTATTTAAGGATGATCGCTTGGTTTTTATTGGTCATCGACTCATCGGTGGATTGATACGACTTCGTCGCATTTTGTGAAGACTGATCCATGGCATAAATCTGTTTATCGAAGGCACTCTTGAGTTCACCTAACTTGGTTTGATGTTCACTTTGGTATTGTTGGGCAATCGAAAGTTGATTTTCATTGAGAAGTCGAAGTTCATCTTCATTCTTTTTCCGGTTATCCGTAATTTTATCTTCCAAACTCTTTAAGACACTCTGTTCAATGGCCAACGCTTTCTGATAGGAAAGCTCTTCAAGTTCTTGTTTCTTCTGATGCTTAACCTTGAGGGTTTTGATCTGATGATGATCGCTGATGACCTTCTTTTGATGGTCATTATCGATGTCCTTAAGCTGTTTGGTATAGCTTTGATGTAAACTTCTGATCAACGCTAATGTGGATTGCTTAAACCCTAACGTGAGCTGTGCCTGTTCATTCTTTTCTTTTAAGTAGAAACTTAACATGACATTCATGAGTCGTTGGTGTAAGTTCACGAGTTCATATTCATGATGATGGAGTTGTGAGGATAGTTTTTTGAGTTCAACCGCCAAGAAGGCTTCGGTAACATACACTTCTTGATAAAGGGATTGATAGAACACTTTCAAGGCTGCATATCGTTTCGTGATGGTCTGTGTCAATTTTTCATAAATCCGCTTATTGAGTCCTAAATATCGATAGAAGATGGATGCTTCATCACGTTTCTTATCGGCTAGGGAAGTCTCTTCCTCTTTTTGGTGTCTCTTGATCTTCTCAATTTCTAAATCAAGAGGCGTAATCTGTTGATGCTTTTGATCGATCTGTTTTTCGATACGGGATAATTGTTGTTTAATCCGTTTGATCTCATGTTCATGATTTGAAAGAAGCTTTTGATTTTCTTTTAAGTCATGGTGTTTGGTGCTTCCTTGTTTTTCTGTCTTAATCGAAACCGTAATTTTTTCAAGTTGATTGATGAAAAGATGATGGCGTTCAAGCTCGGTCTGATTCGCGAAAAACTGTTCTTCAAGACCTTTGATGTCGTCTTCAATCGCTCTTTTTTTATCGATAACCTTTTGAAGTTCTGCCTCAAAGGTATTCATCATGTCCTCGTGTTTGAGCATGTATTTATATCCGGTTAAATCTTCAATCTTTTTTAGATAGAAAGAGTGATCAATCTCTTGGAAGATTTCGAGTAGATTCATGTTTGTCTCTTCAAATGTTTTGATCTGGTCGATCAAAAGAAGAAGGAATCCTTTAAATACTTCAGGATGGCTCGGTAGCTTATAAAGATCGATAATGAGACGCATCAGTGTCTGATCATGCTGATCATAAAGCCATAAAGCATCCATCAAACACTCTGATGTATGCTGGTTATGCTCCAGCTCATTTTGATAGGTTTTAAGTAAACGTGTGGCCTTTTCATTGCTCATGCGTTGTTGGTGCTTATACTTAGCTTCGCTGATGACAAAATCACGCTTCGCCTCTTCGAGAAGCGCTTCTAGTTTGATGACATCCAATGTTTTTTTGTTTTCTAAGTATAAGACTTCACGTTCATGGTCAAGTTCATTGACTAAAAGTTGTAACTCATGCTTAATGAGTGCTTCTTGTTTGGTATAAAGCGCATGCGAGAGTTCAATTCGAAGTTCTTGTTCCTGAAGGATAAAATCACGTTTAACTTTTTCTTTTTCTAGTTCTAGTTGTGTGGTCGCATTTAAGACTTTTAGATCTGCATCATACGTCGTTTTTAAAATATCTTTTTGGTATTGAATATCGAGCAATTCTTTCTTATACTCATTTTCATCATGTATTTCCTTGAGTTTAAAGGATGCCACCGCCATATGGGCATCATTGGCAAGTAAATTGAGTTCTCTTTCTTGGATTGATGCGCCAATCATGAGTTGGTATTCAAGTGAGAGAAGATCCTTATTATGCTGCATTAAAATAAGATCTTTTTTGTATTGGTGGGTTTGAATTTCAGACGTTTTTTGCAGTTCTGAAACACTTAAATTGTGGTTAAAATTAAGATCAATCTTGGTGAAATCTTGTTTTTTCTCATAGTCAAAAAGCACTTTTTTCAAGCGCCATTCATTGATTTCACGCAAATGCTTTTGGTCAAGATCAAAGAGTCGTTTTTGTGTTTCTTTTTTCTTCAGTTGGATATCTTTATTGGTTCGAATGATTTGCTTATTTAAGTCCGTGTCGAACTGGTTCATCATCTGGGTCAGTTCGCGATTCTTTTTGTCCTGTTCTTTTTCAGACTCTAACGATTTGATCTCATCTCTGATTTCGCGTGCTTTAATCAGCTTTTCACGCTGCGTTGTTTCACGGTAAGCAGAGAGTTTGGAATTGAGAAGGGTGATTGCTTCATTACCATCATGAATGATCCGTTCTTTTTTGGTTTCATAATCGGTCTTTTGGACATCAAAGATGACATTGAGTGAAGACATCTTTTCGGTATAATTTTGGAGTGCTTTCCGCTGAGCTTCCGCATAGTTGTTTTTTAAATCAACGATAGCTTTTTCAATCGGAACCATGGCGTCTTGATGATCTTTATCGAGTTCAAGGATGATTTGTTGATAACGTTTCTTCAGTTCATTGATCTTTTTGTTTAACGTAATTGATAGTTGTGAATAGGTGTTTTTAATGAGTAAGTAAGAATCATCGTTTTCTTTGGTGACGTTGAATGAGGTTTGTTTATTTTCCTCTTTCTTCACTTGGTAAACTTCATGTATTTTGGCTTCTTTAAGCGCAAGTTCAGCCATATCCTCGTCAAAATTCTTACCATAAATGCGGACGGATTCTTTTTGTTCGAGATCAATGGTTTGGGATCCTTCTTGATAGATGCGTCTGGCTTCATTCATGACCTTTTGAATCTGTGAAAGTTCACGTTTTAAAGCTTGATCGGCTTTACTCACCTTTTCTTTCGCATCCAAGTTGACTTGAATCATGCGTTCATCTAGATTGTCAAGTTGAGCCTTAAGGTTTATGTTTAAATCATGCGTTTGTTGTAACTTTATTTTTTGACTCTTTTCGACTTCTTGATGATTCTTTTCCACCAAGATATTGAGTGAACGATGAAAATTATCCAAATTCTCAGCATAATTTTTATTGATGACTAATGATTCTTTGACAAAAGACTCTTCGGAAGTTTCATATTTCTTCTTGATTTTCTGCAATTCAGGATTCATTGAACGCAAAAGAGCAGCCAGAGATTTTTGAATTGGCTGATATTTTTTATCGACGGATAAGAGTTGTTTAAATTCGGCATCTAAGGACTTTATATAGTCCAGTTTAATCATGTCCATCACGTCCTAAAATTATTATAACATATTCAAGGTGATGATTTAAAAAAGCCCCATAAATTATGTTATAATAGAATGTAAAGAGTATAAGTAGGGTGAACATTATGTACGCATACATCGAAGGTAGCATCACAGAAATTAAACCGAGTTATGTCGTGATTGAAGCTTATGGCGTGGGTTATTTAATCCTCGTCCCCAATCCATACATGTATCAGGTTGGTGAACACTTACGTGTCTATACCCATCATTACGTCAGAGAAGATATTAACCATCTCTATGGGTTTCGTAGTCTAGCGTCTAAAGAACTCTTTATCAAATTGATTAGTGTCTCTGGCATCGGCCCAAAAAGTGCCTTGTCTCTGCTCGCAACCGATCAAATCAATGATATTATTTTAGCGATTGAAGAAGGTAACGTCAAGCATTTGACTAAATTTCCTGGGATTGGTGTGAAAAGTGCACAACAGATCATCTTAGACCTCAAAGGAAAACTTGTCGATGCTGAAGAAGAACTTCTGCCTACACATACCAATGATGTCGAAGATGCCCTTCATGCCCTTGGCTATAACAGTACAGAAATTAGAAAAGTCATGAAGAAACTCGATCAGGATCAACCAGTAGAAGTCATGATCAAACAAGCGTTACAACTCTTAATCAAATAGGTGACTTAAATGGATAAAGAGCGTATTATTACCGCGATGTCCCTCAAAGAAGATGAAGATCAAAGCTTAAGACCGCAACGTCTTGATCAATATATTGGTCAAGAAGACATTAAAGAAATGCTTGATGTCTATATTAAAGCGGCTTTAAAGAGAAAAGAAGCTCTCGATCACATCCTGCTTTATGGACCTCCAGGTTTAGGAAAAACAACCTTAGCCCAAATTATCGCCAATGAACTTGGTGTTCAAATCAAAATTACGTCTGGACCCGCGATCGAACGCAGTGGCGATTTAGCGGCTGTTTTGAGTTCGCTCAATCCTGGGGATGTTTTATTTATTGATGAAATCCATCGCCTTCCTCGCTTTGTTGAAGAAGTACTTTATGCCGCGATGGAAGATTATGTGCTTGATATCGTCATTGGAAAAGATCATGATTCTCGTTCGATTCGTATCGATTTACCTCCCTTTACATTGATTGGCGCGACCACCCGCTTTGGTGACTTATCCGCACCATTAAGAGATCGTTTCGGTGTGGTGATGCGTTTATCTTATTATGGTGTTGATGATCTAAAGAAAATTGTTGAAAGAACCTCTCGCGTCTACCAAAACCCGATTGCTGAAGATGCAGTGATTTCACTTGCAAAGCGCAGTCGTGGAACACCAAGAATCGCCAATCGTCTCTTTCGTCGAGTCAGAGATTTCGCAGAAATCATCGGCGATGGCAACATCACCGACCAAATCACAAATCATGCCTTAACGAAGTTGGGTATTGACCATAATGGACTGGATCATACCGATTATCGTTACCTTAGAACCATCATTGAAAAGTTTGGTGGTGGACCCGTGGGCATCGAATCGATATCCGCGTCCATTAGTGAAGAAATGACCACCGTGGAAGATGTTTATGAACCCTATCTTTTGATGGAAGGCTATGTCAAGCGAACCTCAAGAGGAAGAGTCGCTACCCAAAAAGCGTATGAAACATTAGGCATTAAATATTATAAAGGATTATTTGACGATGAAATTAAGTGATTTTGATTTCCATTTACCCAAAGAAAGTATTGCCCAACATCCCTCAGATAAACGTGATCATTCACGCTTACTCATTTTAGATAAGGCAACCAAGACATTAGAACATCACATGTTTTATGACATCTATGATGAGTTGACCCAAGATGATGTGCTCGTGATCAATGACACGAAAGTCATTCCAGCTCGTCTGCTTGGGATTAAAGAGAAAACGGATGCCACCATTGAATTACTCTTGCTCAAAGAAGTCTCCCCACACCACTGGGAAGCGATGACCAAGCCTGCGCGCCGGGTCAAAGTGGGGACGAAAATTCATTTTTCTGATTTACTCATCGCTGAATGTATTGAAGAAAAAGAAGAGGGTTTACGCATTTTTCGTATGCACTACGAAGGACTCTTTATTGAAGTCTTAGAGCGTCTTGGCAGCATGCCACTCCCTCCTTATATCACAGAAAAACTCTTTGATAAAGATCGTTATCAAACCGTTTACGCAAAAGATCCAGGCAGTGCAGCAGCTCCAACGGCCGGTCTTCATTTCACCCAAGAACTTCTTAATAGGATTCGAGCAAAAGGGGTAGACATCATCCCTATCACGCTTCATGTAGGTTTAGGGACATTTAAGCCTGTTCAAACAGAAAATATCACCGAACACCCCATGCATGAAGAAACGTATACCATCTCCAATGAAAGTGCGGCTCGACTTAATCTTGCCATCCAAGAAAAGAAGCACATCGTTTGTGTTGGTACGACATCGATTCGAACATTGGAAAGCAATTATCAAGATGGATTTCATCCCGGAACCTATGAAACGTCCATTTTTATCTACCCAGGGTATACCTTTAAGGTCGTTGATAAGTTGATTACCAACTTTCATTTACCGAAATCGACCCTGATCATGCTTGTCAGTGCCCTTGCGGGTAGAGAATTCATCTTGGATGCGTATAAAACCGCTGTTGAAAAAGGGTACCGTTTCTTTTCCTTTGGCGATGCAATGTTTATCAAATGATTGAAAAATGCGTAAAAAATCATTATAATGATTGTGGAGGAAAACAATGATCTATCTTACGACAATCACATCCACCTTCTATATTATGATAGGTCTTGGCCTATTCCTCATTTTTTCACTGATTTTAACATTCATTCTTCTCAAGAAAAAAGAAGAAAAGAAGTTACCTGCACTTGATTTCGACGAGTTAATCTTAAGTTTAGGTGGGATAGAAAACATCCGTGACCCTAAAAGAGAACATCAGCGCATCAAGATGCAAGTCACTGATGTCAAAAAAATCAACGCACATTCACTCAAGAATTTAGGCATTCCAGCCTTTTTGAAAGGGAAGGAATTAACCTTACTCATTAAACATCATACAAAAGACGTTCTTTCCTACCTAAGTGAAAGACAGAAAGAGGGACTCTAATGGAACAAAATTTCCACATCACTTCTGAATATGGCATTCATGCAAGACCTGCCACTCGTTTAGTTAATCTCGCGATGTCTTTTCAGTCAGATATCGATTTAACCGCCATGGGTAAAACGGTAAACCTTAAATCGATTATGGGACTGATGTCCTTAGGTATTTATAAGGGAGAAACGGTCAGGGTTCATATCAGTGGACCTGACGCAGAAAAGGCTATGATTGCGATTGCTGACTTTCTCATCACCGAGGGGTTAGGAAAAACCGTTTAACAACATTAAAAGTGGTAGATAATACCGCTTTTTATAGTTTAGGGGTGACATTTTTTGAGACAACGACATATCAAACATGCAACTGAAGACATCATGATGACGATGGGCGTCCAGTTTGACATTAAAAAGGTCCCTCTTGATCTGACACGCAAGACCCATGTTGAAATAGGTTCTGGAAAAGGCCAGTTTATTACAGCACTTGCCAAAGATTATCCCGAGATACAGTTTGTCGCCATCGAAAAAGATATCGATGTGTGCTACCGAATTGCGGAAAAGAAGATCGCTTTTGATCTTCAAAACCTATGGATTCTCAATCTTGATGCAACACACTTAGAAGAACTTTTCGAACCCAATGCCATCGATACGATTTACTTAAACTTTTCGGACCCCTGGCCCAAGACGAAACATCATAAACGACGACTTAGTGCAGAAAAGTTTGTCAATATCTATAAAGCACTCTTAAAAAATGAAGGTTTCATTCAATTACGTACTGATCACTATGATTTCTTCATTGACAGTAAAGAGACTTTAGGGTTGGGATTTGATATCATCGATGTCAATCTCGATTATCCTATTACTCCTTACATGACTGAATATGAAGAAAAAAAACGAGCTTTTGGCCCAATTTACCAACTAAGGGGGAAACGCAAACATGATTCGTCAACTTTATCTTGATCTCTTTAATCTCCAAGCAACGTCTGGTTACGAGAAACCTGTCCAGAATTACATGAGATCCTTCATGGAAAAATTTCCAAAATATTCCATTGTCACCGACCGTTTAGGGTCGATTTTCGCAGTCAAAAAGCATCGAGATCAAAATGCACCTATCGTGATGGTTGCGGGTCATATGGATGAAGTCGGTTTGATGGTCGTAGGGATCACCGATAAAGGCATGCTCAAACTCACGAATTTAGGTGGATTAAACGGCGAAGTCTTTATCTCTCAAGTCTTGACTGTCCATACGAAAACAGGTGTGATCAAAGGGGTCGTCGGAGCGATACCCCCTCATTTAAAGAAAGAACAACAATTAGCTATCAGTGATCTGATCTTAGATATTGGTGCATCTTCTAAAGAAGAAGCGTTATCCTTTGGTGTCGCTTTAGGGGATATGGTTTTATTTGATAATCCATTTGCCTACACAAAACACCCCCATCGCTTGATCGCAAAATCCATCGATAACCGTTATGGCTGTGGTTTAGCGTTAGAGACGATTGAAGCCTTTCATGACGTCGATTTACCTTTTACACTCATCGTCGGTGCGACGGTTCAAGAAGAAGTAGGGCTTAGAGGGGCTGAAACATCGGTTAATCTACTTAACCCTGATCTATTCCTTGCTTTAGATGCATCACCTGTCAATGATGCCTTAGATAAAGAATCCCTAGCAGGTTTAGGAAAAGGATTCTTACTCCGCATGTATGACCCCAGAAATGTTATGCATCAAGGAACGATGCGATTCTTCGTTGAACTCGCGAAAAAGCATCAAATTCCACTGCAATACTTTACCTCACAAGGCGGAACGGATGCAGCAAAAGCTTTGGAACTGAATGCTGGGGTGATCGCAACCACGATTGGTCTACCCGCACGCTATATTCATTCCACAGCAGCCATGATGGACGTACGCGATCTAGATGCTGCAAGAACCATGTTATATACCGTACTTAATACGTTAAATCCAGATATCATTCAAGCATTGAAGGAGGCAAATTCATGATCATTACCTTAGCCAATGGCGTCAAAATGCCACAATTAGGATTGGGAACATTCTTAGTTCCCGATGGGAATGTTGCTTATGAAACCGTCTTGCATGCTTTAAAGGTGGGATATCGTCACATCGATACCGCACAGATGTATCGTAATGAAGAATCTGTCGGTCAAGCCATTATTGATTCAAAGATTCCCAGAGAAGAGATCTTTATTACAACTAAACAACGTGGTCATTCCACACTTGAAAATATGCGCAAGAGCTTTGATGAGTCACTTTCCAAACTGAAAACCGATTATGTCGATCTTTATTTAATTCACTGGCCAAATCATGATAAGAAAATTAATCAACAAACATGGTCACTCTTCGAAGAATTATATGAAGAAAAGAAATGTCGAGCAATCGGTGTATCCAATTTCCAAAGACACCATTTAATGGATCTTATAAAAACTGCTAACATCAAACCGATGGTTAATCAAGTAGAACTTCATCCAGGTTTAGCTCAAGTCGCTTTGCAAGACTATTTAG
>CALMNM010000019.1 GCA_937868795.1 uncultured Acholeplasma sp. | reverse complement strand
AAAACTCTTGTGCTGTGTAAATGGGGATTCCCCAAAACCCGATATCGACAAGACCATTTCCTTGATCTTGATTACCAAGAACAGATGATGCCCAATAGGCAAAAGTCATCCCTGCTGAGAAGATGAGATTGAGTGTGATTAACATGATAATAATTTTGATTTTTCTTTTTTTCATCACAAACCTCGACAAACATTTCATGTCTTCTTGTTGGGATTATAGCATGAAATATGGATTTCTTATCCCAACTTTGACTTATAAGACGATAAAAAAAGACGAGGTTTCGTCTTTTTTAAACTTCTTTGACGTGATGTGCATCAATTTCTGTCGGTGTTGCACGACCGAAGAGATCCAAATCAACCGTTAATTTTTCTTGATCATTATCCACGTGAGTGACTTCACCCTTCATGCCAAGCCATGTGCCATCGGTCACTTCTACGAGTTTACCAAGCAGATGATTCCATGTGGGTTTACTGATGATACCAACCTTGAGCAAGATCTGATTGATTTCATCCGGTGCGAGGGGAACAGGTTTGGTTCCTCCTCCTGAAGATCCCAAGAATCCGGTGACGCGAGGTGTATTTCTCACGACAAACCATGATTCATCGGTGACGATCATTTCAACAAAGACATACCCTGGGAAAAGTTGTCTTACTTTTTCTTTTTCCTTACCGTCAGCTTTCTTTTCAATGACTGTTTCTTCTGGGACAATAACACGGAAAATATAATCCGACATGCCCATACTTTCAACACGACGCATTAAGTCAGACTTGACGGCATTTTCATATCCAGAATACGTCTGGATGATGTACCATCTGACTTTTGGGGTCATAGGTTAGCTCCGGTAATGATTAAGGTAATAAGGTAATTGAAGAGCAAGATAATGCCTGTGAGAATGAATAAGAAGATGAGTGTGCGAACGGCATGATCTACAAACTTAGGAAATGATGGCCAAGAGATTTTCTTAAGTTCGGGAATTGCGGGTAAAAAGAAGGGGTAGATAACGAGCACAAGTCCGAAAATGGAGATGGCAAAGAGCACCCATGCGAAGATAATTCCGTTGTTTCCTTGACCTAAAACGGGGAAGTTTGAATTAATTTGAAGAAGTGAGTTTCCGCTGATGATCATCAGTGCAAGTGCACCTGATAATGTCGCTAAGATCCCTAAGAGTAAATTTTCCCATTTATACTCTGTGGTGATCACTTCCATCAATTTGCTTTTTTGTTCTGTTTGCTTCTGTTTGATTGCCATATGTTGTGCCTCCTATTTGCTTTCCTTGTGTACGGTATGCTTGTTGCATTTGGGACAATACTTTGTCACTTCAATCCGTTCTTTTTGTGTTGTTTTATTCTTTGTTGTTGTGTAATTACGGCTTAGACATTCCGTACAAACTAAAATTATTTTCTCGCGCATTAAAAAACCACCTCTTGTGGTCATTCGCAAATGTATTTTAACACTTACGATTGACTTAGTCAACTATCTCTCACATTATACCATATTTTTATATTTATCCTTGATCCGGTATATGGCATTATATATCTGTTTGGGCGAATACTTGGAATCTTCTTGAATCTTTGTGACCGACTGTTGCAGAATGAAATACTTCTCATAAACTAAACGTTCTAGCTGTGAATGCAAATCGATGGGATCAAAAGATTCTTCGATATAGACGACATCTTTGACAAAGTCGGTATGATCATAAAGATAATACTTGGGTAACGATTGTTTTAATTGATAAAAATGCCTTTTGAGAATTAACTCAAAGTATCGCGTGAAACTTTTATTATACTTTTCATTGAAGGTCTTTATCGCTTTGTGCAACATAAGGATACCTTCTTGATAAAAGTCTTCCTGTTCTTTTTTCTCAATATCGAGTAAATGAATCAACTTCCAGATGAAACGATAATACTTTTGATACATGAAATTCAGTGCGTTATCATCAAGATTAGACTGAATTAAATAGATCAACTCATAATCGTTCATCACATAAATCATGATTTACTCCAGCATTTTATACATCATGAGTGCTGCAGCAACACTCACATTTAATGAATTAATTTTGCCATACATGGGGATTTTGACGAGCATATCACAGTTTTGTTTAACCAGAGGACGGATGCCTTCGCCTTCGTTGCCCATCACAATGGCAAGAGACACATTTTTTGGTAAATCGTCATACGTCTGATCGGTTTGCCCATCGGTACCAACAACCCATACAGAGGCATCCTTGAGTTCACGAATCACTTGATTGATGTTGGTCACTGCGATGACTTTCACGTGTTCAATCGCTCCTGATGAGACTTTAGCTACCGTCGCGTTAAGTGGAACCGCATTCTTTTTACTGATGATGATTCCATCGAGTTTAACGGCTTCTGCTGTCCGCATGATCGCCCCTAAATTATGGGGATCCTCAATGCCATCCAAGATGATAAAACGTTGTTGTTTATTTTTATCTAGAACATCATTGAGTTCGGCGTATGCATATGGCTCAACCTCAGCGACGACACCTTGATGAAGGTTTTGATCGGAGAGCTTGTTGAGTTCTCCTTTGTTCTTGTTTACATACGAGATGTTCTTATCTTTGAGAAATGCTAAAAAGTGATGATCATTAAAGCGATCATCGAGATAGAGTTGATAGATTTTTCGTTTGGCAAAGATGGCTTCTTTCACCACATTTTTCCCGTAAATAATCAAAACGATCACATCCTTATCCTAAAGATATCACAAGGGTTCTTCATCAATAAAGGAAGATCTTGCAGAAAAATCGAATGAAAAGGCGCCTTTAGCGCCTCATTTTTTATTGAATATCGGCAATTTTGTTAATAACCGTCTTGATGAACAACTTGATCCAACCATAAAGATTCGATAAGACGTGCATCATGGGGTACGTCGCTTGAGCTAAAACGAGAAGTAATAAAATGCTAGGTGCATCCAAAATCGTTGTAGAATCATAGAATCTGCTCGGAATGATTGGGACAAACTGGAAGAAGTTTGGCATGAAGAAAATACCGAACAAGAAGAGAATCACCATCGAGGTGAATATGATCCGACGAAGTTTATTAAATGGCGTGGACACTCTAAATAATACGGTGAGTGAAACGACAGTGGCTGAAATCACGATTAAGGTTTCTGTGACCTTGGCTGTCATACCTAAAGGACCCTCAAAAGCGAAGATGATCAAACTGTTGATCATGACCACTAAAGCCCCAGGAAGCGCTGCTTTTAGGATATTCCACAAGAACTTACCCTTGACTTGTTTATTATTAGGTTCTAATGCTAAGAAGAATGAAGGAATCCCAATGACCAAATAGTCAATAAGAATAAGCTGATTGGGTTGAATGGGATAGACCCCTTGACGGATAATCGCGACGATCGCGAGTAAGAATGAGAAAATCGTCTTCGTTAAGAATAAGGTTGATACGCGTTGAATATTATTGATCACGCGTCTTCCTTCGCTCACGACTTTAGGCATCGATGAGAAATTGGAATCAAGAAGCACCAAGTGAGACACGTTACGTGCAGCTTCACTACCGGATGCCATCGCAATCGATGTATCCGCTTCACGAAGGGCTAAAATATCATTGACACCATCACCGGTCATGGCAACGGTACGTCCATTGTTTTTCAGTGATTCAATTAATAGTTTCTTCTGTTGGGGAGACACACGTCCAAAGACGGTGAAGCGTGAGGCAGAACGAACGACTTCTTTATCGGGCATACCTTCTAAAGAGACATATTTATCTGCATTGGCGATCCCTGCACGTTGTGAAATTCGTGAGACGGTCACAGGGTTATCCCCAGAGATGACTTTGACATCCACATTGTGTGACTTGAAGTAGTCAATCGTATCAATTGCATCCGGACGAATCGTATCTTCAATCATAATCAGTGCTAAGGGAATCACTTCACCAGTCACTTGATTTTCTTGAATATCACCTGAAGTGTGAGCAACGACTAAGACACGATAACCTTCTTGAGATTGCTTATCCACTTCACGTGCGATAATATGATAGTTTTGTTTGACAACAAATTCAGGTGCTCCTAAAACAAAGGTCCCATAGCGATCAAATTGAACCGCTGAAAATTTGCGTTGAGACGAGAAAGGAATGAGTGCACGATGACGAATTCGTTTCGCTGTACCAAAGCGTTCTGCAAGGGCATCAGAGGTCAAATTCGGGTCATTTTGCGCATTGATCATCGCAGAAACAATATTCTTAAGTGGAATACCCGTTTCATTTTTATATTCGATAATACTCTTCACGGTCATCGTTCCATCGGTGATCGTACCGGTCTTATCTAAGCAGAGCGTGTCGACACGTGCAAGCATTTCAATACAGTATAGTTCTTGTACAAGTGTGTTGTTCTGCGCTAAACGAATGACGCCAACGGCTAAAGCCATAGAGGTTAAAAGGAAGAGTCCTGAAGGAATCATCCCAATCATCGCACCGGTGGTTTTTTGTACAATTTCATTGTACTGTAATCCGGTGGTATTGTAGGTGGTCATCAAATAGAATAATGTCGCAGCAATCGGTAATATGAGTGCCCCAACGATGCGAATAATCTTTTTGAGTGATCCTAATAAATCAGATTCAGGCTTTTTATATTTTTTCGCTTGATTGGTTAACTTTTGAATATAGATTTGATGTCCAACCGCTGTTGCTTGGGCAAAACAGTTTCCTGAAACAACAAAGGATCCAGAATAAAGCGTGTCGCCCTTCTTCTTGATAATAGCATCAGATTCACCTGTCAAAAGAGATTCATTGACTTCAACGGATCCCTGTCTAACCACAGCATCGGCTGGAATTTGTTTTCCACTGGAAAGATGCAGAATATCATCAATCACTACATCACTAACCGCGATTTCTAGTTCGGATCCATCACGGATGACAATCGCTGTTGGTGCGGTAAGCAAGGATAATTTATCGATCATCTTCTTCGCACGAATTTCCTGGATGATCCCAATCGTGATATTGGCGGTAATGACACCCATAAAGAAAAGTTGTGTAAAGTGTGCCTTAACGGAAAGTAACCAAGCGGCAATGGCAAAGTTTAAAAAGTTAAAGAAGGTGACAATATTGGTTCTGATGATATTGGCAATCGATTTGGTCGATCCCGAATCACCGACATTGGCGAGTCCTGCCATCTGTCTGAGTTCGACTTCTTCCGTTGTCAATCCTTTTTCTACATCAGGATTATACCGTTCAACGACGATATCATCTTTAGACCGAACACGGCTCTTCACATTGATGGCTTCTTGAGGTTCGTCATCTAAGGGAACGTGCAGTCCTAAAGGATCACCCTTCATGGTGACAAGTTCTTCTTTGATGATGGTCTTAGGTCCTTTTTGACGTTTGGGCTTGATATCAGCATCCTGATCGTCAATCAGTGACTCAAGGTCTTGTTGATCTTGTTTGGTCACAAGTTTCTTATCAACCGTTTTTTCCATGGGTGTCCCCTTTCTCGATCCATTCGATCGCTTTCATAATGAGCGCATCTGCGCGTGTTTTATCTTTTAAGATAAGTCCACCTATCACCGCTTCAAATCCAGTGGCGTGACTATAGGTTTTAGGATCCATATTCCCCCGGCCTTTGCCAGAAGCATTACGTCCTCGTTTGAAGAAGTCCATTTCTTCTTCGGTAATGACTTGTTGTTCAATCAAGTGATTAACAATACTCGCTTGAGCGACACCTGAGGTATATTTGATCGCCTTTTTATGGAGATCATTGACATCAGTAAGGTTCAATCCGATCAAATACATTCGAATGGAATGTTCATAATAACTATCTCCAATATAAGCTAAAGTTAGTCCGTTCAATTACATCCATCCTCGTTCTGATAGTTTTTCTCTAAGTTGATCGGCCCGTTGATAATCTTTTTCGTGTCTTGCTTGTTCCCAAGCACGGTATAACAACAAGGTATCATCGGTGAGTTCATAGCGTGGCATGATTCCTAAAATATCTAAGATCACATGGGCACTATGATATAAAACTGCGAGTCGTGTACTATCTTTTTCTTTGTTCATCATCTTGATGAGATCATAGACGAGCGTCATCACATTTGGTATGTTGAAATCATCATCCATCCACATAATGAATGAATTCATGATGGCTTCATCAGTTTCCAAGCGAAAGGCCTTGTCTAAGGAGATTGTTAAAAAAGCTTTTTTAAGGCTTCGTTTTATTTTATCATATTCCTTGCTAAACTGCACCATCAGTTCATCACTATAATTGATAGGTTGACGATAATGATGATTCACCGTAAGCAGACGAAATGCTAAAGGATCGTACGTTTCAATTAAATCTTTGACTAAAGTGACATTACCCAAAGATTTGCTCATTTTAACATCGTTGACATCAAGTCTGCCGACATGCATCCAATAGCGTGCTAAATGATGATGATCATGGGCGTTTGTTTGCGCAATTTCGTTTTCATGATGTGGGAACTTAAGGTCAGATCCTCCACCATGAATGTCGATTTCTCCACCAAAAATTTCGTGATTCATGACGGCACACTCGGTATGCCATCCTGGACGACCCATGCCCCATGGGCTTTCAAAATGAAGTCCATCATCGGTGGTTTTCCACACGGAAAAGTCTCTTGGATCTTCTTTATCGCTTTCAAGCTCAATACGGACACCTTGATTTAATTCATCAACGTTTTGCTTACTTAGAATTCCGTAATCAGCTACTTTGGAAACCCTGAAATAAACCCCTGAAGGTCTGACATACGCATATCCTCTTTCAATGAGTTCTGCAATATATTCAATCATCGAAGAGACATATTCGGTGGCTTTAGGCATCACATCAGGAAGTGCACTATTTAAACTTTGTGACATGTTTATCCAGTGATCTGTATATTTTTTGGTAATCACTGCTTCAGGAATCTTGAGTTCTTTCGCTTTATCGATGATTTTATCATCAACATCGGTGATGTTAGAAACCAATAAGACATCATAACCACGATAATTTAAATAGCGTTTTACTACATCAAAAAAGATGACAGGACGCGCATTACCGATATGAATGTCGCCGTAGACTGTGGGTCCACAGACATACATGGTCACTCGCTTAGGGTTTATGGGTTGAAAAGGTTCAATTGTTTGCGTGAGTGAGTTATAAATGGTTAACATCGCCATGCCTCCTTCTTGTTTTATTATAGTTTAATTTTTTAAAATATACAAGGAATAAGACGAAAAGTTCCTATTTTAAGATATGGCTTTATAAAAGGTTAAACCACCCTTTTTGTGAGTGGCTCAATCGTTATATTTGACGCAATTCATCCAAAATCTTGACCATCGCCCATGTATCTTGTTTACAATACTCTTCTAAGTCTTTGTAGTTCTTTTCAAAGGTTTGCTGATCCATTATTGGGAAACGCGCATAGGTGACGAGTGCTTCGGTTCCATTTCCAATCGGCATCCCTTTATATGTGAGATCACTAAAGATGGGAAGAACTTTTTTTATCGAGAAGGATCCATTGAGTTTGTTGTGATAGTAATTGATGCGCTTCGCTTCATCTTCTTCAAAGCCGAGTCGTTTAAATAACTTCTGATTTCCTCTTAATAAATACATGAGATCAAACATGCGATCCACCATATCAAGGAGTCTTTCACGATATTTCGGGAAAACTTCAGCCATTTCTTTGAGTCTTGTTTGTTCAAAGGATTGATTATAGACGAGGATAGATCCATGATCAGGCTTAATCACATCTAGCATGTTTTTAATTAAATCTTCTCTTAAGTCTTTATGCTCTGTAGCTATATAGGATGCATGATCGACATTTTTATCACAGACGCCAGGGGATGTTTCCACGTGAATACTGTATTGAAATAAGGATTGACTATAAGGCTTTTCACCACGGAATCGTGGGAGTGGACAAGGAAAAGTTTCAAAGTCAAGATGATAAATCGGGTATGAGAGTGCTTTGATTCCTGTCTGAATTTTCTGTTTATGATAATAAGGAACATCGGTTTCCATCACGTCGCGTTGGATCACATTATTCTCACGAGTAATCCAAGTTCTGGGAATATCTAAGGCACTGACAATCCCTTCGTTGATCAATTCAAAGCGATCATGCTTGATGTTTTGTTCATCTTTGAATCCATTATGAGATCCCATGTACGTGAAGATGCTGTTATATTCAGGAATATGCTTGTAGCAGATCGGATAGAAAAGACACTGTCTTGTGTCCTTACGTTGACAATGCGGTCCTAACGGAACAGGATTGGCATTCATTTCATTGAGTCTTGCAATTACCGTATCGGTATCCATCTCGAGAATAGGCATCATCTTTTCGGTAAGTGATGTCACATCAATAAACGTTACAATATCGTCTTTATAGATGGGTTCATGGTTGCTATCGACTTCTCCATCATGAATATAGTCCGCATTTAAAACGACAAGATAATACTTAATATTCTTCTTCGTCTTGAGTGCGTGTGTTAATACATAGCGTTGATAGGCGATATCATACACGTAGCGTCCTTCTTTGGTAAGACGCTGTTTAAGCTTATCGATTTTCTTTTGATAGGCATCATTAATGGGTCCAAACAGATCTTCTTGTAACATCAAGATGCCTTCTGGAGAAGGAATAAATACGGATGCTTTCTCTTTCTCGTCAGTTTTGTACTCTAAAGCAGTAAACTTCTTGGATGTCGTTGCCTTGACTTCAAAGATACGAACCGTTTGATCATCTTCTTGATAGCCATCTAAGAAACAATAAAAGTGATAGCCCTCTTTTTCGTATTCAAAGCGCTTTTGTTCATAGGTATTGAGCGAATAGATGACATTGCCTTGAAACTTCTTTTTAATGATGTCCCCAGATAACATTTCAATCTTACGATAATAAGGCATCATGGTATCCATTTGAGGATCATCTTTCTTAAGTAGATCTACCTCTTCGTCGTCTTCACTATCCTCACCCTCAGGCATTTCATACATTTGGTGGATAAGCGTGTGAACTTTATCGCGGTTTTCTTCACTCATGAGTTCATCAAGCTCGGGATCCTCAGAAAAAGCCACCACCGCTTTATTTTTTTCACGATAGATTTCATCTAAGGATGGATAACGATTGCACCGGATGTAATTGATAAAGCGTGTTTTGGATATTTTCACCTTTTCACCTCTACCATTTATTATACATGAAGCATGGGAAATCGTGGGATATCGTAAAAAAACATCCCATCTTTTCCCATAACACCAATCAGATGACCGATGACACGGTATTACTGGTGAATTAAGAAGCCAAAGGAGGCAATCTACATGAAAAAATGGTTTGTATTAAGTTTTGTCAGTCTTGTTTTTGTAGGATTCCTAGTGGTAGGAATCAGTGTGAGTGCAGCATCTGAAGATATCAACGAAGTCAATAGTTCGATTCTTGAAGTCGATGACACCTCAGGTGAATACACGATTGAAAGTATGTTGACGTATGCGATTTTAGATGAATATTTAGCGAAGGCAACGTATGAAGAAATTCTAGCAGTTTATGGTGATGTTCGTCCATTTAGCAAAATCGTCATCGCTGAACAGACACATATCGACTTATTGTTACCTTTATTTGAAACGTATGGCATCGATGTTCCTGAAAACAATGCAGCAGCATCCGTCGTTGTCCCCGATTCGATTTCAAGTGCGCTAGCCACCGGTGTTGAAGCTGAAAAGGCGAACATCGCGATGTATGAAACATTCCTTGCACAATCCAATCTTCCCGATGATGTTCGCACTGTCTTTGAATCCCTTAAAGCAGCATCACAAAAGCACTTAAATGCTTTCCAAAGAGATCGTTTAGTCGGCGCAGGTTATGATATGGCATATCAATTTAAGAAGATGTTTGGCAAGGGTCAACAAGGATCAAGAGGTCAATTTAATCAAGGTTTACATGAATGTCCTAATGCATAAAAAAGAAATGTCGCGACAACCGCGACATTTTTTTATTATCCAACGAGTGAATCAAATGCTTCTTGAACAAAATCACTTTCGAAATAATCAACAAGTGAATTGATTGTCGTCACGACATCATTTCCACTTTCTTCTACAGAATTGATCATCAAACTTAAGTCTCCATGAACACCTGCACTTTGTACGACTGATGAATTCAGTCCTCCAAAGACTTGAGATGCATTCAAGACGACATCATCGGACACGTTGATCTCGATGGTTGCTCCATCAGAGTAGCGGACGAGGAACGTACTTGCTTTATTCGATCCATAGAATCCAAAGAGTCCACCGACGAAGAAATTCTTATTGACATCTTCTTCATTGGCATTTTTTTGATGATCCACGGCAATCGAGCCTCCATAGAGTGCGTTGTGGACATTGCTATAGGCAATACCCGCAATTCCACCCACATAAAGGGAGTAATTTCCTTTTGTTGTTGTATCCGTTGTTCCATAGTCAAGAGTAACTTCGATATTTCCCATAGAGAATAGATTTTCAACTGAACGGTTCACGTTTCTTGCATTGTGGTAACCGATAATACCACCGACATTCACATTGATATCGCGGTCTTTAAGCTCAACGCCTGCGAAGGTAACAGACACGTCGGCATTCGAATTCACATTTTTAAACTTAGCATCTTCGCCAAGAAGACCTACGGCACCACCCACGCGAACACGACCATAAGAGGTTGCGGTCAACATGACAGTCACGTTATCTAACGTTGCTCCTTCAAGTGATCCTTTAAACTCACCGAAGAGTCCACCAACATAGGCTTGAATGGTTGAAGATGAACTGTAATAAATCACGCTATCTTTCACGGTAATGTTTTCAAATTTACCAGTTGATGATGAGACATAACCAGAGACGATACCCACACGTGAGGATGTTGCGAAGGTGAGTGGTGTATCCAGTGTTCCGATCTGAACATTTTCAAAGGTGACATCTTTCACATAACCACCTGACACGTAACCAAAGACACCTGTATATTGGCTGATCTTCTCAAATGTGATATTCATCAATTTGAATCCACGACCATCAAATGTGCCTGAGAAGGCTGAAGTGAAGGGGGTATTGAAGGTAATCCCTGTAAAATCGATGTCGTTTGATAAAACATAGTTTCCTGAACGATTATTACTCATGGACATAAATTCTTCAGGAGTAGTGATGTAGACGGTCGCAGCTGAAGCGAGTTGGAATGTTTTTTCACCAATCACTAAGTAATCACGACCCACGGTTGCATAAATCTTAATGGTATAGGTAAGTGCATTATCGAGTGATCCCACGGTATAATCCACGAGTTCATCGGTCGAATTGACATCTTGCGTATGTTTCAGTGTACCTGAACCATCAAAAATACTTACCGTCAATTTTCCTGTAATCTGTTCATCTGGATCACTGACTTCTGCAGTGAATGTCACGGAGGTCAAGGTCACATCAAATTCAGAAAATGTCACTTCAATATCAAGTTGATCTCCTTGGCATGCTGTTAGAAAAACGCCAAAGAAGAGTAAGGATAGGGTTAAGATCAGTCGTTTCATGATTCACCTCTGAGTTGTTTTATCGTTTGTTTTAAGCGAGAGATAACCCGCTCTTTTCCAAGTAATGCTAAAGAGATAGGTAAGCTTGGGCCATGCATATCTCCTGTCGTGGCAATTCTTAATCCCATGAATAAAGGTTTTCCTTTAATCTGGGTTTGAACACTGGTTTCTTTGATGAGTGTTTCGATGGTCTCTGCTGTAAAGGGGTGATCCACCATTTTTTGTGCAAACGTTTCTAAAAGCATGGCTGATTGATTATCGATTAAGAATTGATACGCTTCTGTTTCAATATGAAACTCATCATGGAAGAACGCTCTATATAAATCAACGATCTGTCCAATATAACTCATCCGGTCTTGTAAAATACCCACCAAGAGTTTTAACCATGCTTCATCTGGAATGGGTATTCCCGCTTTTTCTAAGAATGGACGGCTCTTTTCTGCGAGTTCATCCACCGAGAGTTTCTTGATATAGCGACTATTGATATACGCAAGCTTATCTTTATCAAACATCGCAGGAGCCTTGTTCAAGCGTGCTGGATCAAATTGTTCGATAATTTGTTCTTTCGTTAAGATTTCTTCATTCGTTGATGGGGACCAACCGAGAAGTGAAATGAAGTTAAACATCGCTTCCGGTAAATATCCCATCTCCTGATACTCTTTAATAAACTGAATGACATTCTTATCTCTCTTGGAGAGTTTCTTCTTTTGCTCATTGACGATGATCGTCATATGTCCAAATTCGGGAACATCCCAACCAAACGCACGATAGATCAAGACTTGCTTTGGAGTATTCGTGATATGTTCTTCACCGCGAAGTACGTGGGTAATCTTCATGAGATGATCATCGATGACCACCGCAAAATTATAGGTAGGAATACCGTTATCTTTAATCATCACCCAGTCTTCAACTTCTTTGGAGTGAAATCTGAGTTCACCCCTAACGATGTCTTTAAAGACAATCTCTTGATCTTGAGGTACTTTAAATCTGACGGCGTATTTATCAGAGTTTTCACGGAACTCTTTATAGGCTAAACCTTTGTCTAAAAGTTCTTGAGCATACTGTTGGTACGTCTCTAGGCGTTCAAGTTGACGATACGGACCAAAAGGTCCGCCTTTATCAGGGGATTCATCCCAATCGAGTCCGAGCCAACGAAGATTTGATAACTGTGATTCTTCACCACCTACGACATTTCTTAAAACGTCAGTATCCTCGATTCGAACAATAAAATCGCCGCCAAAATGACGTGCGAAGAGATAATTAAATAATGCGCTTCGTGCATTACCAATATGAAGTTGTCCAGTTGGACTTGGTGCGTATCTTACGCGTACTTGATTCATCAATATCCCATCCTTGCATGCACTATTGATTATACAATAATCACCCTTGTTTAACAACAAAAAGTGTAATTATGAAAGAATTACTCATAATTGAGTGGACCCTTATAGCCCATCTTAGTTAAATAGTCATTCACTTGCTTCCGATTTTTGAAGATAATGGCCTTATCTTGATACGTTTCCTTCATCTGTTTCAATTTAAGTCGTGATGCTTTATTACGTCCTTCAAATAAAATCCACCAGACAAAGCTCGGGTTAAGTCTTTCTTTACACCCATCACAGACGGAATCACGATTTTGATTATGATATTTTAGTCGACGAACAATCGCCCCATAAAGACATTTAAAACGATTAAAATCAAAGATGAAAAGTTGATCGGCTTGATCAAAACGTTCGGTAGCTAAACGACGATAAAACCCATCAATAATCCAGGCATCTTGATTCATGAAATCTCGAATCTCTCCCTCAACAACCTCACGATCTCTTTCCACCCAATTAGGGGCGAAAAAGATTTTATCAATATGTAAAACGGGTGCTTGATACACCTGAGCGATTCTTTTGGCAAATGTCGATTTACCTGAACTTGAATGTCCTATAATTGAAATTTTCATGTTACTCCACTTCCTTTAGGGCGTCTTTCCAAGAACCTTTAAACTTGATTTCACCTTTTTTAACAAAGATCATCGTAATAAACGAGATGGCGATAAAAACGGCTGCGTAAGGGAATAAAATTAAACGTCCAAAACCATCCATCAAATATCCCGATAAAATGGGGGTGACGATTTGTGCAGACATTGATGCTGCATAATAATAACCCGTATAGCGTCCTACATCGTAGCCACGTGATAATTCGACAACCATGACATAGGTGTTAATCCCAATCATCGTCCAGCCCAGACCCGCAAGGGCAATAATCCCTGCAGTCACCCAGGGTTGCCCTTCTGACAGGTTCGCACCAGAGGCCATCGCGATAAACATCATGATCATCCCCACTTGAATCGTTCGTTTTCTCCCCATGATCATGGACAAAATCCCAATGGGAAGAATACACGCAATGACAACCCCTTGCGCGATAATAAATTGGTAATCAAAGAAGTTAAGGTTAAGTACTTTGGGAAGATAATCCGCAATTTTACTCATCACCGCATTGTATCCCATAAAAAGCAGGAACACTGAAGCAAGCATAAAGTATAAAGAGATTCGACGTTTGTACGTCATCGTCTTTAAGGTTTGTTTTTGCATCGTGGATTCATCAGTCGTTAACTCATATTTCTTATCGAGTTCACGCTTTTCCTTGACCCATTTAGGTTCATCGACTTTCCACAAGAAAATCCCTAGAACAATAAGCATCAGTATGCCTATGATGATATATACAGCTGCGTGATGATCATAAGCATGCTTATTTAATCCTGATAACATAATGACATATACGGCAATGATTCCCCCAAAGGCTCCCATGAAGGTGATCACAGCATTGGCTTTCGAGCGTAAAGGTTTCACCGTGATATCAGGCATCAAGGCAACAGCAGGAGATCTAAAGATCGCCATAGAGACTAAAGCAACGAACAAAATCCCTGAAAAAATAAAGAGGTTTGTGGGATCACTCGAAGTGACTTCCCAAGCACGCTCACTTAAATACTTGTAATAAAGATCTTTGACGGTTGATAAATCACGATTGTTTAAATACTCACCATTCGCTTCTAAAATCGTTACCATAGGATCGCGAATGGTTTCTTCCCATTCCGTCAATTTTTTACCACTAATCATGCCTAAATCATACGCTAAATCACGTTCTTCTTCCATGTTTTCGATGACGATATACCAATGACTGCGTTCTGAATCATCAATCTCATCGGCAAACGCGACATCATAATGATGTTCGATGATGTCAGTGGCTTGAATTTTCAACGTTTGAACATAATCGGTATAGGCTAACGCCATGAAGGCGAAGGCTGATAAAATAGTACCAAAAATAATGTAGGGGGTTCTGCGTCCTAACTTAGCGTTACTTTTATCGGATAGTGCACCAAAAAGTGGCAGTAAAATTACCGCCATGATGTTGTCAGCTGCCATCACAATGCCTGACCATGTTTGATTGAGTCCATACTTATCAATCAAAGTCCGTGCGATGAGCATGTCATAGGTTTGCCAAAACAAAGAAATAATGAAAAAAATTAAGCCAACATAAAACGTCCGTTTGTAGTTAAGTTTCATCACTTTCACCTATACGTCATTATTATAACACGAGATGAAAAAAGAAAGGGACCATAAAGGTCCCATATGAATTAACGCTTGGAGAACTGGGATGCTCTTCTTGCTTTCTTCAAACCATACTTCTTACGTTCCTTAGAACGTGGATCGCGTGTTACGAGTCCTGCAGGTTTCAAGGTAGCACGAAGTTCAGGGTTGACTTCCATGAGGGCACGAGTAATTCCTAAACGGATTGCTCCTGCTTGTCCAGAAAGACCACCACCGTAAACATTGACGCTGATGTCAAATTTACCTTCAGTTTCGGTTAAGGTTAATGGTTGTAAAACGTCTAAACGAACGGCTGCTGATGGAATGTATTCTTCAAATTCACGTCCATTGATCAAAAATAGACCTTTTCCGTGAGTGAGAATCACTCTTGCAACTGAACTCTTACGACGACCGGTGCCTAAGAACTGTACTTTTTCTTTTGCCATGATGCATTATACCTCCAATGTTTCTGGTTGCTGTGCTTGATGTTTGTGTTCAGGACCTGCATAAACGAATAATTTATTCGCCATTTGCTCACCTAAACGAGTATGTGGTAACATACCAACAATCGCTTTTTCAACCATACGTGTTGGAAATTTAGCCATCACGTCTTTCGCTACGGTTTGATATAGACCGCCGTTGTAACCAGAATGTGTGTAATACAGCTTCTGATTCCATTTTCTACCTGTTAATTCAATTTTGTCTGCATTAACAACGATGACATAATCGCCACAATCTACATGAGGAGTGTAGGTGGGTTTATGTTTACCGCGTAATACGGATGCGACTTGTGTCGCTAAGCGACCCAAGGTCTTGCCTTCTGCATCGACAACGTACCACTTGCGAGTGATCGTTTGTGCGTTTGCCATAAAAGTTTTCATTCAATATTCTCCTTATATTCGTGTATTTGAATTTAAGGGCTATGCGTGGATAAAACATGTACCTATGTCATATTACTATATTCAATGAAAATTGTCAACAGTTTTCCCCTGGTTTATCAACGATTTTTTGTGATAATGAAGGGAAAAACGGAGGATAAAAAAAGCGAGTGATTCACTCGCCATTTATCGGATGATTTAACTTAATTTGTTCAATCGCCCAATGGTAATGATCCGCCATACACCCATCGAGCAAACCCATCACAGGGTTTTTAGAAAACTTAAATGCATGAGGGGTGAGGATCGCTTCTTCACTCAGTGATTGAATGAATTCCATGCATGTGTGATGCGAATTTTCAAAGAGTTCAAGGGCATCCATAAAGGGATGTTGTTGTCCCTCAAGCCAAAACTCACGGTTGAGTTCATCAAGATGATCCCATGTATACCCCAGTTCAGGCAACACAGGGTGACCTCCTTCAGCATCGATTTGAAACCATTTCAAAAGAAGTCTATGCCACGCGTGCAAGTGAAAAAGAATGTCTCTTAAATTCTTATCTCTTTCTTTGGTGTGATAGGTTTTCACGCGTTCTCTTGCTGGTAATTCTTCGATCATCTGTTGAATGATACGAAAGCCTTCTTGACTCATTTTGATCAATTCATCTTTGGTTTTCGGTCTTAGCATGGTGTCACACTCCTTTGTTTAAGGGTAAAGTTTGTGTTTATTCATGACATTGACGAAGTTGGTACTCCATCAACAGTTGACGCATCGTTTTTTTGATGACATTTGCCATAAGTGCATGCCCGAGAGGTGAGGGATGAACACCATCAGGAAGTATCTCTTCCATCGGATACTGTTTCTTCCACTCCTGCATATATTGATTCATCGGAATATGAGGTAATTGATATTCAATAGACAGTCGTTTAACGATCTGTCGTAAGGTTTCAATTAGAGGTTCCCAAGAGGGTTGAAGTTCACCAATGGGATATCCAAAAGGTTCAATCAACACCATTTGGGTGTTCGGTAAGTCATGTTTGACCCACTCAATCAATTTCCGGTAATTGTCTTCAAAGATCTTAGGTGATGTCGGCTTATTCCACTTGAAATAGTGCCAAACATCATTGATGCCACAGAGGAGTGATAAGATATCAGGTTGCATATGAATCACATCGTCTTGCCATCTAAGTAAAAGTTCATTGGTGCGATCCCCACTAACGCCACGATTGATGATCACTGTATTGGGTAACTGAGGCATGATCTTACTCACATAACCATTTCCTAAGTCATAAAACACATGCCGTTTTCTCCCACAGTCCGTAATAGAATCTCCTTGGAATAAAATAGTAGGAAATCGGTAATCCGTCGGTGTTTCAGGATAAATCCAATATTCAATGATGTCTAAATGATTTCCTGAAGCGCTAATCTTTTGATAAGCTTTTTTGATAATACCTCCATGGGTTTCAGGTATATTTCGAGACGCGAAATTCCTTTTGTCCACAGGATAAACCAAATAATCGTGGGGAAGATATTTTCTGGCATAAAGGATGATTTCACTCATACCTTCTAAACCCAGATGCTTGCCAAACATACCTTCTTGAATCCAGATGCCTAATTCGGGTGTTTTCGTATTCATTTGGTGAAGACCCATGCATCCGACAAATTCTTTGGTTTCTTTGATCCGGGCAACCCAAACTATTTCTTTACCCTCTTCTCTTAGTTTGAGAGAATAATAAATAAAATTTAACGTGTCTTCAATGACCGATGCTGGTTTGGGATACGTAAAGGTGGCAATTTTCGCGGTAAAGTGATGAAAAATATCTTTTGCATCGCTTACTTCAATCGGAGTTAATATCATTCTGTTCGTGGTTAAGATTGTCTTTTTCATCGATTTTCCTCAAGATAGACGCATTTTTTTTCGTAATCAACAATCACTTTTTCATTCTTGCTCGTTGGGATATTTTTCCCAATATAATCCGCACGTATCGGTAGTTCACGATGCCCACGATCAATCACAATCGCGAGTTCAATCTGTTCTGGTCTCCCGTAATCGGATAACGCATCCATCGCAGCACGCACGCTTCGACCGGTATAAAGAACATCATCAACTAAGATGACATGCTTTTCATGAATGGAAAGCTCTTGTTTCGGGGGACTAATTCTTTTTTCTAAGTCATCACGATATGCGTGGATATCAAGTGCAAAAACAGGGATGTCGATATCGGCAAACCGTTTCATATTTTCTTTGAGAGTCTCTGCGATAGGGACACCTTTTTTCATAATACCCACCAAAACGATGTCCTTAAGATCATTATGTCTTTCGATGATCTCGTGAGTCATTCGCTTTAAGGTTCTAGAGAGTTGTTCGCTGTTCATTATTTCCTTCATGTTATCACCAATTTCATCATATCATTTTTTACATATTTTGGGGGTTGTTTTCTAAAAAAATCATGATATACTTGTAACAGTAAAGGTCCTTTAAGCTATGCCCGTGAGCATAACAAGGTATCTGCATCACTATACCTATGCTTGAAGGACACCTGTGGGTGTCTTTTTTGCTGAAGGCCTTGAAAAATTAAATCCAAGGAGAAGAAACATGAATGAAAATGGTATGATTGTTGGCATTCAAGAAAAGCCAAAATCGGTAGGCAGTTGGATCGTCCTCAGCTTACAGCATGTCTTTGCAATGTTTGGGGCAACCGTCTTAGTTCCTTTATTAACGGGACTTGATGTTGGTGTAGCTTTAGTCGCAAGCGGGATTGGAACCTTGATCTATATCGCATGTACCAAAGCGAAAGTGCCTGTATATCTAGGAAGTAGTTTTGCATATATCCCCGCGATCAGCGCAGCAGTGGCGAGTTCAGCAGGTCCTGCAGCAGCGTATATGGGGCTCATGGTTGTCGGTTTGATTTATGTGATTGTCGCAACCATTATCCGTTTTGTTGGTAGTGGGTGGTTAAAGAAGCTTCTTCCACCGGTTGTGATCGGACCCATGATTATCATCATCGGGATGACGTTAGCACCGGTTGCCGTTGGTTCCGCTGGGTTTGATGGTTCTCAAGGTTGGAAAGTCCCTTTAGTTGCGTTTATCTCGTTTATTACTGTTGTCATCTTATCGACCAAAGCGAAAGGCTTTATCCGTATCGTTCCCTTCTTGATCGCGATTATCGTCGGTTATATTGCCTCAATCATCGTAGGGCTTGTTAATCTCAGAGATGTTTTTGCCGGTGTTAGCTTCTTCCAATTTCCCAACTTCTCATTTGTGGGAACCTATCGTTTCGAATTTGGTGCGATCTTGATGTTTGCCCCCTTAGCATTTGTAACGATTGCTGAACACATCGGAGACCATGTTGTCTTAGGTGAAATTACAGGAAGAGACTTCCTCACAGATCCAGGACTCGATAAGACACTTCTTGGTGATGGATTAGCGACATTCGTTGCTGCAGCACTCGGTGGACCTGCAAATACGACGTATGGAGAAAATACTGGTGTGGTTGCGATCACCAAAGTAGGTTCAGTTTGGGTCACAGGTTTAGCTGCCATCTTCGCCATTCTCTTAGGCTTCTTCGGTTACATTCAAGCATTCATCAACAGTATCCCTTGGGCTGTCATCGGTGGGATGACCATTGTCTTATACGGATTGATTGCTGCTAATGGTGTGAAAATTTTGATTAAGGATCGCACAGATTTAGGCAATATGAAAAATCTGATCATCGTATCGACGATGCTCGTCATTGGTCTTGGTGGAGCCGTATTAAATCTTACTTCAACCACAGGATTATCCGGTATGAGCTTCGCAGCACTTGTCGGGATTATCTTGAATCAAATAATCACAGGTATCGAAAAGATCGGTCCTAAGAACGAATAAATAAAACTTAAAAAAAGAATGAGTCCATGGTTCGCATGGACTCATTTTTTATTGGGATCTGTAAAATGCCACAATACACCTGCTGGATCGAGCAGATGAAATGTATAACCATAATCTGCTTGAAATGGCTTTTTTGTCTTAATCATTGGATAATGTTCTCGAATGTCTTCTATCCTTTGATACAACGCATCAATCGCTGAATCATAGACTTGAACCATCATATTTTCTGCCCAATCTTTCACATAAGCACGTTGAATGAAAAAGCTAATCGAATCTTTCTTGAAGAGACAAAGTTGGTCATCTTCATACATGATGTCAAATCCTAAATCTAGATAAAACTGTTTACTGATATCGAAGTCTTTCGTAGGTAAAAAGGGTTGAATTTGGGTAAACATGCGCATACCTCCTAGCCCAATCATAGTATAAACTTTCGCAATCTCAAAAGAAAACGCCTCAATGAGGCGCTTAGTAGCGTACAAGTGGAAAGATCTTGACTAAATAACGATCCCAAATCCATAAAAAGATTGCATGAACAGGAAACCAGATCATACCTAAGCCTGCCCAGTTTAAAAAGGTATCTGGGAGGATGGGTTCATAAATGTACATAGCATCTTGATATCCTAACACAGTAATCAGAAATAAACCATAGGACATATAAAAACTTAAACCCAGTGGTAAATATTTCCATTTGGAAAAGCCTGGTTTAATGTACCCAAAAGCGATAATGACAAATGCTAAATACACCATGATCGTATGGTGAATCATCGCTGTGATGGTCATTGGATAAAAGAAGGTGGGTCCTTGACCGATAAATTCAGGATAGAAAATGGACAACAATCCCCCTAAAAGACCAAGATAAACCACCGAGTGAAATACGATTGAATCTCTTTTTAATATGATTGCTGAAAGAGCGAGGACTAAACTCGATGTCCCACAAAAAGTACCCGGGAGAATTTTGTCAAACCCGTCTCGCAAATAACTCACCGAAATCCGGTTCGCTGTGATCGCAATTAAACCAATAACCCCAATGATTTTAATGATCTTTTGGAGTTTTTCTTCACTCGTTGCTGCCTTCTTAATCCAGAATGTAGCAAGTACCATCAACGGAATAACAATCAAAAGATAAATGATGTGTTCAATACCATAAATTTGGGGCATAGGATGACCTCTTCTTTTCTGCTATGCCCTCATTTTAGCACAAAGTTCTTTTGCTATCTACGATAAAAAGAAAAAGCCCCGCTTTCGCGAGGCTTTATGAATCATCTTATTAGAGAACGTTTAAGAAAACGATATATGCGATAAATAACGCAGTTGCTCCATAAAGAAGTGGGCTAACTTCTTTACCTTTCTTGCTTGCTAACATAACAACGACATAGGTTAAGAAACCAAAGCCAATACCATCAGAGATGGAGTATGACAAGATCATCACTAAAATCGTCATAAAGCTTGCAATCGAAATTTGCCATTTATCCCATTCGATCTTACCGATGGATGCAGCCATCATCGTACCAACGATGACCATAGCTGCAGCAGTAACTGAGGAAGTGACTAATGTAAGAAGTGGTGACAAGAAGATGGATAATAAGAAGAGAACGCCAGTCACAACAGAAGCTAAACCGGTACGTGCACCTGCACCAACACCTGAAAGTGATTCAATATAAGAGGTGACGGTGGATGTTCCAAGGACAGAACCGACAACCGTTGCTGTTGAGTCAACGATATTTGCATTTTGAATATCTTCTTCAGTGACATGATCCATTTGACCAGTGACAGCCATAAGTGTTCCGGATGTATCAAAGAAGTCAACAAATAAGAATGCGAAGACGGCAAACCAACCCGCAGGTTGAGAGAGTAATCCACCAAGACCACTGAATGCTTTACCAAAAGTAGGTGCTAGAGATGGAACAGAACCAATGAATGCGGTATAAACAGGAAGGCCTTGTGCATCTGGGAAGATGAATCCAGCAACTAAGCCAACCACTGCAGTGATCACTAGACCAAAGAAAACAGCTGCTCTAACCTTTAAGGCGAGGAGAACCATAGTCAAAATGATACCAAAGAGTGCTAATAATGCCACTGGGGTGGTAAGATCACCTAAAGAAGTTGTGGTTCCACCTGTGTTGATGACGATACCAACGTTGACTAAACCGATGTAAGCGATAAAGAAACCAATGCCGGCACCAATCGCATACTTCAAGGATTGAGGAATCGCTGCAACGACCTTTTGACGTACGCCAAGAAGGGTAATCACTAAATAAAGAACACCAGACACTAAGACTGCTGCGAGTGCTTCTTCCCATGAATAACCCATACCTAAGACGATGGTAAATGAGAAGAATGCATTAAGACCCATACCAGGTGCTAAAGCAACTGGTAACTTCGCGAATAATCCCATCGCGAGTGTTGCTAAACCTGCAGCAAGTGCGGTTGCTAAGAATACGGCATTTGCGTCTAACCCATCCACTGCACCAAAGCCACTCATAAGACCGGGGTTAGCAAATAAGATGTACGCCATTGTTAGGAAGGTTGTTAAACCACCTAATAGTTCAGTACGGATCGTTGTGCCCCGTTCTTCAATACGGAAATACTTTTTGATGAACTCCATGTTCAATCTCCTTTTTCTTTGTTTTTGTATTCATATGTATGTTTTTTAAAAAAACAAAAGAAAAAACCACAAAACGATGTGGTTTACCATATGAAAACGAGAAAAAAGATGTTTTCATATCGTAGTCGCGAATTTTACGGAATCGCGGTAGAAACTTGACCTCCACATCAGGTCGATTATACGATACATTGAATACATAGCCATTATAACAAAACCCCTTTTTCGAAGTAAAGGGGCTTTTTGTAAATTTAAAGAAGTAAGCGTTTTTATTTTTTAATGATGTTATAATGCGTTTTCTTTCATCATTCTTTCATGATTTATTTCAATAATTCATGGTATAGATCAGCGTGAGTGTCTCTTCTACGGTCTTCGCATCCAAGAGTGCTTCGCGGTAATCTTCATGCATTAGTTTCCGTGAAAGCATCGCGAGAACTTTGAGGTGAGCGTTCGTTCCATCTTCTGGCATCGCGATGAGAAAGAAAAGGTGGGCATCTTTTCCATCAAAGGAATCAAAAGGTACACCCTCATGACTTTTCGCAAAGATTAATGAGGGAATCTTAACATGGGTGGATTTAGCATGGGGGATCCCAATGCCAAAACCGATACCTGTCGAACTAATAGACTCTCTGTCTAAGACATCATTCTTAAATCCTTGAACATCATCGATGGCATGATGTTGGTATAAAATATCAATCATTTGATCAATGACATCCATCTTATTTTGAGCAATGAGATCAAGCTTGATATAACCTGGATGAATGAGATCATGAATGGTCATCGACAATTTCCTCTAAAATAACTTTCTTTATGTATTTTTGAATATCTCTAGGTGTGGCTAATCTTCCAGAGAAGACCGTTGCTGAGGCAGCAGCAACCCCTAGTTTAAACGCTTGAATTGGATCGTCTGTCTTTAAATATTCATGGACAAATCCAGCGACCATGGAGTCACCAGCCCCGGTGGTAAATTGAGCTTCTCCTTCGAGTGCTTTTGCGTGATAAGCATGGGTTTCATCCACGTAGAGTGCCCCACGTTTACCAAGGGAGATGATCACATGTTTAACCCCGCGATAAACAAGCTGACGTGCGTGGAGAATAATATCTTTAATTTCTACCAAATCCATAAGGAGATAATCATTTAATTCTTTGAGATTGGGCTTCATCATAAGAGGTCTGAAATCGATAAACTGGGGAAATGCTTCCCCTGGGGTATCCATAATAAATGGAATCTTCTTCTTGTAACATAGCTCAGCAATCCGCTGAAAAGCATCACGTTGTCCATAAGGTGCAGATCCACCAAGAATGACTAGGTCATTGTCATTCATCTCTTCGATTTTACTCAATAAGATTTCAAACTGTTCATCTTTGACATGGGGTCCCCAGTGATTAAGTTCAGTTTCTACTTTTGCTGAAAGTTTGATATTAATGCGTGTATCTTGATCAATCCAGATGGGATCTAAGGTCACCTCGTGGTCTTGGTTGATATCTTCAATCAGTTTATGTCCCGTGAATCCTCCGACAAATAATATCGCTTCTGAAGGCGTCTTAAGGCGTGATAAAACAATGGAGACGTTGACACCTTTTCCCCCAGAGTTGATACTCGCTTTACGAAATCGATTCAATTCTCCTTCTTTAAAGCCATCCACTTTGATTTTGTAGTCCAGTGATGGATTTAAGGTTATCGTATAGATCACAGATGACACCTCGTTAGTTTTATTGTACAGGATTCTTTAGGTTTTGACAAATGTCAGGAAAACAAAAAGGAGTTGCGCACTCCTTTAAGCAATCGTTTTACGTTTAAAATTACCAAATACGTTTTTAACTGGACGTGTCACGATAAATGCGTGAGGATCCACTGATTTCACTAATCCTACGAGCGTATGCAGTTCATATGAAGAAATCACCACATAGATCAATGTCTTTTCATGATGTGAGTAAGCACCTTCGACTTTCATGAGGGTTACCCCACGATAGATTTTATGTAAGATTTGATCGACTAATGTTTGTGGAACAGCGGTGATGATATCCACCGATAAGAAATGATAGGATGTGTGCATCCGATCGGTCATGATGGTAGAAATGATGATACGAATCACGGTATACGAAGCAATGACACCACCCGCGATGATTTCACCAGAGGGGCTTTCATGACCACCCACGATGAGTCCCCCGAGAATGGCGATCGCCACGTTGAGAACCATGGATATAAATCCCACGGATTTACCCTTTTTAAAGGATAAGTATTGGGCGATGATGTCTAATCCTCCGGTCGATGTCCCATAGCGTAATGCGCCACCGCCACCAACACCGATGAGTAACCCACCAAGAACTGCTGCAGCAAGCGCATCCCCACGATCATTTAAACCCATATCGATGATTGGAATCCACGACAAGATAAATGCTTGTAGCAAAATAGAGATGATGCTATGAATGGTGAAGCGATGGGAAACCCCAAACCAACCAATCAATAAAATTGGAATATTAGCGATAATGACAAACCATCCTAAAAAGTAGGGTCCCAAATCAATGCCAAACCAGACGTAAAAGGCGTCTCTGACGAGCTGTGCAACCCCAGGAATACCTCCGGTGTAAAGAGGAACGACGGAAGCTTCAAGAAACCACGCAACCCCAATCCCATAAATAATCGTGAATACGACAACAGCGAGGAGCCGTTGTGTTTCAGGCCAGAATTTTTGTTTGAAGGCATCTGATGCCATCCATGTTTGAAGTTTATTCATTTTGGTCACGAAGAATGTCTTCAATCTTCTTTGCTGGATCATAGCGTTCAAAGAGCACTTCAGCTTTTCCTAACACCTGTTCGGGATAACCACCAAATGTGTTCAAGGATGCAAAACTTAAATCATCAACCAATATTTGTTTTGCAATACGATTCGATGTTTCGGGAATAAAGGGTTGGAGTAAGATCGCGACATAACGGATGGTTTCAACCAAATGATAGAGCACATGATCTAAAAGCTGTTGTTTTTCAGGATTCTTAAAGAGTGCCCATGGCTCAGAGACATCGATGTATTTATTGGCGAAACGGGCAAGCTTCACCACTTCTTCCAAAGCATCTGAAACTCTAAGTTGTTCCATCGATTGACGGATATTAGGGAGAGCCTCCAACGCTTTTTCTTTAAGGGATAACTCAAAAGGTTCGTCTAAAATCACTTTCTTGATGAATCCTTCGCGATATTTATAGGCCATACCAATCGTTCGATTCACTAAATTACCAATAGTATTGGCAAGATCTGAATTGTTTCTTTCAATGACGAGTTCATAGGTGATATTGCCATCGGCAGAAAAAGGAATCTCGTGTAAGACATAATAACGAATCGGATCCACACCAAAATAACGCACCAAGTCATCGGTATACATCGTGTTACCGACTGATTTACTCATCTTGGATTTATTGACGAGAACCCAAGGATGTCCAAAGACTTTCTTTGGTAATTCGACACCAAGTGCCATTAAGATAATGGGCCAATAAATCGTATGGAAACGCAAGATATCTTTCCCGATGAGATGGACATCTGCTGGCCAGTATTTATTAAACTCAGGTGTGCTGGGTTGATCGGGATGATATCCTAAACCGGTAATATAGTTTGATAATGCATCGATCCAAACATAGACCACGTGTCCTGGGTCAAATTCGACAGGAACACCCCATTTAAAAGATGTTCTCGAAACAGAAAGATCGGGAAGAGGTTCTTTTAAGAAGTTTTGAATCATTTCGTTTCTTCTCGCTTCAGGTTCGATGAACTCAGGATGTTCTTCAATGTGCTTGAGCAAACGTTCTTGATATGGGGCGAGTTTTAAGAAATACGCAGCTTCCTTCGTCCAAACAGGAACATCCCCGTTGGGTCCTTTGCCATCGACGATATCTTTTTCAGCGATAAATGCTTCTTCAGCCACCGAATACCATCCTTCATATTCACCTAAGTAAATATCCCCTTGATCATAAAGTTTTTTAAAGATGGCTTGAACAGATTTCACATGAAAATCGTCTGTGGTACGTATAAACTGATCATATGAGACGTGAACTTTGTCATAGATACGTTTGATTTCTCCAGCAATATGATCGACATACGCTTGAGGGGAGAGTTCGTTCAATGATGCTTTACCCTCGATTTTTTGCCCGTGTTCATCGGTGCCTGTTTGAAAAAAGACATCGTATCCGTCTAAACGCTTAAAGCGGACAATAGAGTCCGCTAAAATAGCCTCATAAACATTCCCAATGTGAGGAATGCCTGAAGCGTATGCGATGGCTGTAGTTAAATAGAATGGTTTTTTGGTCATAATTATGCCTCCTTAATAAACAAATAACGCCGTCCTTAAATGACATCTAAGGACGACGAATAGTCGCGGTACCACCTTAGTTCTGGATTGCTCCAGCACTTTAATCCTTAACGCGGAAAACGTTTTGGTCTACGTATCGACCAAAAGGCTCGAAAATCATCTTCATCTTCTGCTCTGGATCACTTGCACCTGTCGTGATCTCTCTGATTGCCGCCAAAAGACTACTCTTTTTCTCATTGCCTATGTACATATCTATTATAGTATAACACATTAAAAAATCAAGTGATTTTTCTTTCAATTTTTACACGCTTATAGACATCGTTTTTGGAAAGTTGATGGGCTTCACCCACAATTTTCATCGCTTCTTTGCTGGGATAACCAGCTTTGATGAGCTCTTCATAATGTTCGACCACATCAAGGAGGGGTTGTTGATTTTCTTTCAATCCTTCAATGATGAGAACATACTCTCCCTTGGGATTCATCTCCATGGTTAATGCTTCACCAAGTGTCGTACGGATAATGGTTTCAAACGCTTTGGTCATTTCCCGGTGAATGGAGAGTTTTCGATCGCCTAAAACATGCATGATAACTTCAAGGGTTTTTGAAACACGTGAAGGTGCTTCATAAATGACGAGTGTTTCCATACGTCCTTTATAGTTTTCAAGAACCGCTTTTTGATCGCTGATCTTTCGGGGAAGAAAGCCAATGAACGTAAAGGGTTGAATGATGAGCCCTGAAGTCACAAGTGCAGCAAGCATCGCACTCGCACCAGGAATCGAGACGACATGAAAACCCTCTTCAATCACTCGTTTGATGATTTCATACCCGGGATCATTAATCCCTGGCGTCCCTGCATCACTGATGAGTGCTATATTCTTTTTCTCTTTAAGATAACCGATAATCTGATCTTCTTTATCTGTTTTATTGAACTCATGATAACTGAGGAGTGGCTTTTTGATTTGATGATACGCAAGAAGAACCCCTGAGGTTCTTGTATCTTCTGCCAAGATCAAATCCACTTCTTTCAAAATGTCAACCGCACGATATGTCATATCCTTTAAATTGCCAATCGGTGTAGAGACAACATACAGTGTGGGTTTGATTTCCTGAAAACTTTTTTGCATATTAATGCGACACCACGCGTTTTGCGCGTTCGCGCAAATCACGTTCTTGATAAACGAGTCTCATGAGTTGTTGTTTCTTCGTTTCTGAAATCCCGAATTTATTGCGTATCGATTCCAAGAAGAAATGTTCAGTGGTGTTATAAAACTCATCGCTCATCGCCACTTTTACCAAGTTTAAATAGATGATGTTCTTGACGGTTGGATTGCTTTCCTCAAAGTACTTCATCGTTTCATCCATATCTTTGGATAAAGCAAATTGATACTCTTTGACGATGCCATCGCCTACCTCAGCAAGCATGATATTGAGCAAGCGCTGTTCGAGTTCTGTGGGTTCACCATCAATCGAGACCATATGCATGGCAAGATCAAGAAATTTAAGCTTATCTTTTCTGGTGAGTAAGGATAATAGCATGTTAACGACCTCCATAAATATCGACCATGTCTTTGGTCAAAATATGTTTATCCACGTATAGGATCAACGGTGGTTCAACCTTCATCCCAGGGTTCCCATTTTTCATCGCTTCGATTAAAAGATGGTTTGCGGGATGATTAAGATAGGGGTGAACCATGCGAATGCGTTTGACTGAAAAATCATAGCGATTGAGAAGATCGACCATTTCAGCGAAGCGGTCGGGTCGATGAATCATCGTCAAATAACCACCAAATTTGAGAATTCTTGACGATGATTGAATCAGTTCTTCAAGCGTGAGTGTGACCTCGTGTCGTGCAATCAAATCTTCTTCATCCTCACTCTTATTTGATGTTTCTGACGTTTTAAAGAAAGGAGGATTGGTCACGATCATATCGACATCTTTCAACATACATGTTTTAATATCCTGATGAAGACACGATAATTGATGCTCAAGATGATTTAATTGGATATTCTTTAACGCTTGAAGATAACGAGATTCTTGAATTTCAATGCCGATAATCTTAGCTTTCGTTTTCTTTGATAAATAAAGCATCAAAGGTCCTACCCCGGTACCTACATCAAGAATTGTTTTCGCTTTGACAGGAATGTGGGTAAAATGTTGTAATAAGATCGTATCAAGATTGAATGCTTGACGCGAGTTTTGTTCGATCCAAAGATCGGTTCCAAGCAGTGTGCGTAGCATGTTATCCTCTCTGGACATCCTTGAGATGTAGCCATTCATAGCCACCATTTTCAGGATACGAGACTTTCACTTTTTGGCCGATAATGTTCAGTTCAACCACGGTTGCTGAACCTTTAGGTGTCGTGACACGTTCTTTTAGGTCAGGCATCGTCGTCTTTAGTTCGGTATACACGTCATCTTCGTATTTGATACAACAGAGAAGTTTGCCACAAATCCCACTAATCTTTTGCGGATTGAGCGCGATATTTTGATTTTTCGCCATTTTGATGGAAACCGTGTCAAACTCACCAATAAAGGTGTTGCAGCATAAAATGAGACCACAAGGACCGATGCCACCAATCATTTTTGCGGCATCTCTAGGCCCAATTTGTCTGAGTTCAATGCGTGTATGGTAGACTTCGGATAAATCTCTAACAAGATTTCTAAAGTCGACGCGTGCTTCTGCTTCAAAGTAGATTAATAGCCGTTTGCGATCTAACGTGTATTCAGCCCCTAAAACTTTGATGTCTAACTCATTTTGTTTGGCAAGCACTTTTGCTTTATCGACAATGGCGGGTTCAAGCGTTTGATTAAATGCATCATCTTGAATATCATTTTCTGTTGCTTTACGCAAAATGGGCTTTAATTCAGCCGTTAAATCCGTCTCTTGAACGTCTTTAAATAAATAAACTTTTCCTATTTCAATCCCTCGTGATGTTTCAACAACCACAAGGTCATTTTCTGCGATTTGGATGCCTTCATACGAGAAGTAGTATTTTTTGCCTGCTTCTTTAAATTGAACTAACGCAACCTTCATGACCTCACCTCTTCTTTTCTAGTGTGTAAAACAGATGGTCTAGTGCTAAATCTAGGTTAATGTTATACGATTGTTGATGTAAAACGGATTGTATGGTTTCGATTAAGTCATTGACTTCTTTGACTTGCATACGGTCTGATTGAACTTGAATATATTCTCTTAAAAACTTGTAAGTAATGGGTTGATGTGCACGGTAATGAACAAGGTCTAAGAAATAAAGAAGTACAAGTTCCAAGAAATCCATAAAGAATTCACGATCTTGCAAAAGAAATCCGGTTCTTCCAGCAAAATGAATGGGGAAGGTAATCTCTTTCTTATCCCATAACGTCACCATGTCTTCAATTAAGTTAATCAACTCGATGAAATTAGGATTCTCCGCTAAGAGTGTGGCTTCTTCAATATTCTTGGTTAAATAGGGAGCGAGTGTCGCGACTTTTTCATCGACACCTAACTTAAGAAGTTCTTGTTCCAAATCATCTTCGTCCATGCTTTTTAACGTGATGATTTGAGAACGGGATTGAATCGTACGCAGCACAGAATCTTTATCTTCAGATAGTAGGAACCCAAAGACGTTTGTGCTTGCTGGTTCTTCCATAAATTTTAATAAAGAGTTGGCCGCTGCTGGACTGATTTTTTCAATGCCTTTGATGACATAGATGCGCGGACCACTAACGAGTGCCGTTTTGGAAAACTCCGATTGAAGAGCGATGATCTGTTCTTTTTTAATCGATAAACCTTCAGGCTCAATCACGATCAAGTTTTGTAATTTACGTTCTTTGATCTGTAATTTTAAATGAGGAGATTCAGGACGTCCTTGATTCAAAATCAAATACGCCACATCATCGACGAGTTGAGCTTTTCCAGAACCTTTGGGTCCCACGATGAGATAAAGATGTGCCAAACGATTTTTTTGGATCGTTTGTTTGAAAAAATGGTAAGCGCGCTTCATAGGCGGGTAAGAATCTCATTAAGAATCTGATCTTCAATCGCTTGGATGGTTTGTGCTCCATCGATGGTGATAATGCGATCTGGATACATAGATGCCACTTTTAAATAACCTTCTCGCACCTTATCATGAAAGTTATTTGCTTCTTGGTCTAAGCGATCATATTTGTCACGATGGGCAATTCTTGAGAGTCCTATTTTGGGGTCTAAATCAATATAAAACGTCAAGTTTGGCATGTTTTCAACCGCATAGCGATTGATCGCAAGAACAAAGTCAAACCCTAAATCTCTCGCATAGGCTTGATAGGCTAAGGATGAATCGATGAAGCGGTCACATAAGACAATTTTCCCATCTTTGAGTGCAGGTAAAATCACTTCATCTAAATGTTGTGCTCTAGAGGCTGCTAATAATAAAGCTTCGGTATATGGCGTTACCCCTAAGTATTTGGGATTTAAAATGATATCACGAATCGCTTCGGTGATGAGTGAACCTCCGGGTTCCCTTGTGGTCACGACAGAAAAACGATCATTTAATCGTCGTTGGATGTCTTTGATGAGCGTCGTTTTACCGGTGCCTTCGCCACCTTCAAAAGTAATAAACATAGGGATCACTCCTTGGCTTTATTATATCATTATCTGTAATTTATTTTAACGAGGAATAGGCCGCGTGCTTCTGCGGTTTTGCCTGCAAGATGTCTTTCTTGTGTGTCTAAAATCTCTTTAACGATGGATGGATCTTTTCGATGAAGTCCAATCTGAATGAGGGTTCCCATCATCGAGCGCACCATATACTTTAAAAATGAATTGCCATGAAAGGTGAAGATATAATGCTTCTTTGTTTCTTTAAACGTCGCTGAGTAGATGGTTTTCATCGTTGGTTTCCCAGGAACTTTTTGACAAAATCCTTTGAAATCATGGGTTCCTTCAAAATAGGGTAGTGCTTCTTTCATCGGTTCAATATCAAGATTTCTAATGTAAACCTCAAAACTCTTCGTGAAGGGTGAAGATGGTTTCTTCGCTAAGATGTATTTATAGACTTTGGATTTTGCCGAATGTCGGGCATGAAAGTCTGATTTCACTTTAGTGACACGTTTCATTCTAATATCATGCGGCATCCGGTCATTGATTCCCCGAACCCAAGTTTCGCTATCCAAATCAATGTCGGTATCAAAATGAAAGACTTGACCGATGGCATGCACGCCTTTATCGGTACGACCTGCACTATGAATTTTGATCTCTTGTTGAGTCATCAGACGCATTGCACGTTCAATGATGGATTGGATACCCACGCCATTGGTTTGCGCTTGCCACCCATCAAACTGTGTGCCATCATAACTCACCACTGCTTTATATCTCATAACATCACCAAGGATAAGATGACACCTACAAGGAAGATCGTGACGACTAAAACAGATAATACATCTGAAAAACCAATCGAAAATTGGTCAATTTTCGTCCGTTTCGCTCCGATGACATACCCTCTGACTTCCATGGCATTGCCCAAGTCTTCTGCTCGTTTAAACGAGATCACAAACACAGGGATGAGGAGTGAGATGATCTGAATCACTTTATCCTTAAACTTACTCTCTTTAAAATCCACACCACGTGAGGCTTGCGCTTTCATGATCTTTTCGGTTTCACCTAACAGGGTGGGAATATAACGAAGTGTGAGCGATAACATCATGGCGATGACATCGACAGGAACTTTTATCCATTTTAAAGGCTTCAATAACGATTCAATCGCGTAGTTAAGATCTGTGGTCATCGTTGTGAATGTGAGTAGTGATGTCATGATAATGACGTTGGTGATACGAATAAAGATGAATCCTGCTCTGAGTAACCCTTGATCATATAGGTCTAATCGATAGGAAAATAGACCGATATAGGGAAGTAAATACTGCAGGAAAAACACCATAAAGACTGCAAGGAAGAAATAGATAATTCGAAATTTCACGTAGACCTTAGACCACTGATAAAAAATGATGAAAAGGACGAGGGCGATTAAACTGGTGACAGAGATATGAAATTCAAGGGATGTGAGTAAGTTCCCTGTTTTGACATAAAAGAGTTGGATGAAGAAGGTAAATGTCAAAAGAAAGACGATCGGACGGAGTCCGTTAAACACCTTGCGCATCGGGATGCCCGAAGTCCAAGTTAAGGTGATCACACCCACTAAAATGAAGACCATCGTTAAGACGGGAATAAGGTCGGATGAAATTGGGACAATAAAGGTTGCGACGAGTAAAATGACAAGGGAAAAGAGTTTAATTCTTGGGTCGAGCCGGTGTAACCACGAGGTCCCAGGAATGTATTGACCAATCGTAATATTATTCATAGGACACCTCCTTTAAGTAAGTCGCTAAAGAGGTGTAATCATAGACAGGTTTATAAGGAACCCCTGCTGTTTTTTCTAAATGTTTTAAAATCTTTAGAGGTGTGGGTAAATCTAGGTGAAAAGACTCAAATTCTGGATGCTCAAAAAGTTCTTCTTTGGTGCCATCAAATACAAGTTTTCCTTGATCTAAAACGATGACGCGTTTCGCGTATTCGCTGACTAAATCCATGTCATGGGTGATCATGATGATCGTCTTATTTTCCTTTTCATGGATACCTCTAAACATGGCCATGAGATCATTTCTTCCCTTAGGGTCTAGTCCACGTGTGGGTTCATCTAACACCAATATTTCAGGCTCCATGGCTAAAATACCCGCAATCGCCACGCGACGCATTTGACCTCCAGAAATACGGAAGGGAGACTGTTCAAATAATGAGGCATCAATGCCGACAACTTCGGCCGCCTTGATGGCTTTTTCTTTCGCTTCTTCTTCAGTTGAACGGAAGTTTTTCGGACCAAACATGATATCTTTTAAGATGGTTTCTTCAAAGAGTTGGTATTCAGGAAACTGAAAAACAAGACCTACTTTTTGACGTAAGAAGTTGATCTTTTCCTTTTTCTTTGGGGGAAGTTGTTGACCAAATACATTCAGTGTGCCAGACGATGGCAAAAGAAGTGCGTTCATATGTTGTACGAGTGTCGATTTTCCTGACCCTGTATGTCCAACAATCGCGATGAACTCACCTTGTGCATCAATCTTTAAATGGATATGGCCAATGGCATCATAATTGACTCGTAGGCCACGATAGGCAAAGCTTACATCGTTGAATTGAATGCCCATAGTGCCTCCAGTAACGTTTGATCAATCTTTGGATCTTGAGACAGTTCATTATAAAGCGCTAGACCAAAGGGAAGTTCCAAATGAGAGGACTTAAGTAACGCCTCTTCTTTAAATACTTCTTTGGGTGTACCTTCTAATATCTTCATACCGTCTTTTAACACAATTAAACGATCACTCATCCCCGCAAAGGATAAATCATGGGTGATGGTGATGATCGTTTTCCCCAGTTCTTTATTTAAATATTTGATCAATTCAATGATTTCTCTCGTACCTTCTGGATCAAGCATCGATGTCGCTTCATCGAGAATAAGAATATCTTGTTCCATCGCGAGTGCACCAGCAATCGCAACACGTTGTTTCTGACCACCAGAAAGTTGGTGCGGTTCTTTATCTAAAAAGTTTTCCATCCCAACAAGTTTTGCGTAATGCATCACTTTTTCTTTCATGATGTCATGCGATAAGCACTGATTTTCAAGACCAAAAGCGATGTCATGTTTCACCGTGACACCGACAAATTGATTGTCTGGATTTTGGAACACAATCCCGATCTTTTTTCGTATCTCGGGAAGGTGCGTTTCATCAAGTTTCAGACCATCGATATAAATTTCACCCTGCGTGGGTGCTAATAAGCCAACTAAACATTTGGAGAGCGTCGATTTTCCCGATCCATTATGACCGATAATCGAAACCCATGATCCCTTTTCTATTGTGAGGCTTACCTTTCTTAAGGCTTCATCATGAGGTGTATATGAAAAGCTTAAGTCGTTAACCTGTATCATGGAAAGTCACCTACATTTCGTACCTTAACATTATATCATGTTAACCCTTGATATTTAAAGTTAAGCCGTAAAAATCACATATGAAAACTTATGCAGTTGTACCATCATTTTTCTTTAATGGGAAAACAATGTAAAAGAATGGCTTTTTCAGGGGATTTTATTTATAATGGATATGATAAAGAATGAGGTGACGTCATGGTATACACATTTACCACAGAAAATTTTGAAAATGAAGTTCTAAAGAGTCAAGTTCCCGTCTTAGTGGAATTTTGGGCGACATGGTGCGGACCTTGTCAACGCGTCGCTCCTATCCTAAAAGATTTAGGCGCGGAAGTGGGATCTAAAGCAAAAATAGGAAAACTTGATGTCGATGAAGAATATCAAATCGCAGATGAACTCGGCATCATGAGTATACCGACGATTATCGTCTTTAAAGATGGCAAAGTCCATCAATCGATGATTGGTGTACAATCCAAGGATACCTTAAAGAAAATGTTAGGAATATGAAATCGGTTATTATTATCGGTAATGGTCCAGCGGGTATTTCCGCTGCGATTTATTTAAAGCGCCAGAACATCGATCCTTTAGTCATTGGTAAAGATTTAGGAGCGCTGGAAGGCTATGAAAGTGAAATCGAAAATTACTATGGTTTTGCCAAACCCATTTATGGAAAAGATTTGATTCGAAATGGGATTGAACAAGCAAGACATCTCGGCATTGAAGTGATTACCGATTCTGTAATCTCTGTCAAACCTTTAGAAGAGGGATTTCATGTGATCACACCTCATGGACAGTACGAGACCAGAGTTGTTTTACTCGCGACAGGAAAAACGAGACGGACGTTGCATCGTACAGGTTTCTCTAAGTTTAAAGGAAAAGGTATTTCGATGTGTGCGACCTGTGATGGTTACTTCTATCGACGTAAGAAGGTTGCCATTATCGGGTGTGGCCCTTACATGATGCATGAACTTGAATACTTAAAAAAGATCTCGTCGGATGTAACCATCTTCACCGATGGAAATCCCTTGAAGTACGAGGTTGATATTCCAGTAGTGACAGATAAAATTATTGAATTCATGGGTGATGAAAAACTATCTGCCATAAAGACTGAAAATCAAACATATCCGATCGATGGTGCGTTCATCGCGTTAGGCATTCCGAGTTCTGTGGAATTTGCAAGCCAGCTTGGGGTCATCATCGAAAAGAATAATTTAAAAGTCGATGACAATTATATGACCAATGTTCCTGGATTGTTTGCTGCTGGAGATGTCATTGGTGGTAAACTACAAATCGTCAAAGCCGTCTACGATGGCATGAATGCTGCGGATGCCATTTATCAGTATCTCGCTCATAACTAATATCCTATAAACAAAAAGCCCCACTCACTGTGGGGCTATTCTTTTATGCAGTGATCTCAAAGGACATGGAATCGATGCCTTCGGTAGTACGGAAATAGATTGTATAATATCCGACTTCACTCAAACGAATCATGGATGGAAGGTAAATGTATTCTCCTCCATTGAACGACATATACCAATAGGGATCAACCATATCGGCACTGATGAGTACAGATCCTTGATATTGACCGCCATTTTCAACACCAGCCACTGGAACAGTGGGATCATATATCGTCAAATCATTAATTGATGAATATGATGAACCATGGGTGTAAAAATACTGACCAATGGTATCAAGAGTTATCGATTGCATCGACTGAGTCTCTACTAAACCATTTTCAGATATTTCATACAGGTAGATGGCTTTATCAAATGGATACATAAGATCGATCGTGTAATCATATTCGACAGACGATGTGTTTTCGTTCATCCAGTACTGTGCTTCAATGACATAATCTGAAGCACTGAGGGTTAAGTGATAAACATAGGGGGTATACGATACTTTACCCTGTATCACGACATAACCTCTGACATATAGATCATCTCCCGATGACTTAATGGATGTATTAGGTTCGATGATGCTTGATTCACTTTGATACGAGCCGGTCATTTTACTCACATCATACAACCCAAGTTTTAAGAATGGATGTTCATAAGAATAAAGAACACCACATTCAGAAATTGGATAATTTAGGTACTCTGCATGGGGAAAATTAACCGTAAAGGTTGGGATGACATTTTCGTATGAATCTGTTGTTGTCACGGTATTGATTGTAAGGTTTACATTGGGTAATTTAAAATCAAGATGAAACACGTGAAGATACGATTTTCCTGTCATTTCATCGGTGACTACTAAGAGTCTAGTTCCTTCGCGATGGAGATATGCGTAACTTTGGTAACCGACATCGTCCACGGTAGCTTGGTAGCCATCTAAGACTTCAAACCAAAATGAGGGTCGATAGGCATCATTGCCATTATCAATTTGATAGTACCCACCTGAAAGAACATAATTCACACCAACGCTTGAACCCGTAGGTACGGTGACATGTGTTTCAAATGAATAAATATCACTGTATACAATAGTCTTATCAAAACAAATATAGAAACGATAAAAATACACCGATTCACTGTGTAAAGGCTCTGTTAAAAGATCAAAGGGCATTTCTGAATATGAAGGATTTCCCGAGAGGTCGATGGTGCCAGCGATGCGTGTCGCTTGCAGAGAATAATATTCTAACACATCATTTTGATGTGCATATAGAACACCATAACTCACCGTTGAATCCACGATGGAAAAATCTTGTTTGATGTCTCCGAGGTCTGTCATGGCGAAGAGTTCTTTTAATGGATAGACATACCCCATATCTAGTTCTGCTTCATCACGACTCATCACGCTAGTAAAATAATCACTGGCTTCAATGACAGTAAAATCAACGTGCCAAATCGCGTAAAGCGTAAGATCTTGACTGACGATGAGTGAGGATAACTCAAGAGGTGTCATATCCTCTACTGCATATGACCATCCAATAAAAAGATAGTCTGTACGAACAGGTGTGATCGATAAACCAAGCGGACTTTCTCCTTGGGAAACCTCTTCGGATATGATCCCCGTTTGAAGCGCACCATTTAAATCATAGGTCACGGTATATTTGATTGCTGTGTCTAGTTGCCATGATGCATAAATCACGGTTTGTCCATGGATTGGCATCGTTTCAAAATCAAAGGGTTGAGATGAGCTTTCACTCACGACCCAGCCACTAAAAATATATCCTTCACGTGTGGGGTCCAAAGGACGAATCGCATAGCCTCCCAGATTCACCATTTGATCAGGGATATTTCCTTGTCCACCCATCAGATTAAATGAGACGATGGTTTGTGATATTTGTTCTGGTGTCCAATTGACATAAAGTGTCGTATCTTCATCAAGTGCTGTTCCTTGATAGCGAATAGTACATGCTTGATCCAGATACCATCCTTCAAAAACGTACCCCAATTTCGAAGGAATTGTCGTGAGATCAGGGATTGAATTTATTTCAATTTCTTGAGGTGTTTCGTATCCGGTTCCGCCGTTGGTTTGTACAGTCACGATAATCATTTGGACAAGTGCTACTGCATGTACTGTGATCGTCTTTTCCTTGAACTGATCACCGATATTTAATTTAATCGTCACTGTATAAACATCACCTGCAACGATAACAAACGTATCCCCGGTCACTTCAACAGGTTGATCATCCTTATTAAACACGATAAATGACACGTTCGCTCCGTGATTTTTGACAAGATCACTTAAGGATTCAATCGTGTAGGGAATCTGGTATGTCCCTACGGGAACGTCGATTTGATCAACGGCATCAATATCGACAGTTGAAAGGTCAAATTCGTCTGATTCGCATGCGCTAAGCATAAAGACAACAAAAAAAATCATTACCAATGCATAAAAAAAATGTTTCATGTAAACTCCCCATAGTATGTAATTAAAATTACATTTTCTTATAGGATACGCTTATCATGAAACATTGTCAATACATAATAATATTTCTAATTAATTTCTTTCAAACTCCTTAAGAAGGCGGTTGCAATTATCAGACCAACCCATATATATCCAAGGTAACTCATGTATGGACCTAGTACGACAATGAGCACTAAGCCTACGCCAAGGGTAAGATTAAAGGTGATAATGGAAAAATCTTCAATCTTTTTGTTTTTCTTGTAGATCGATGATAGCAGAAGTGTTATGAAGGATGCAATCAAACCAAGTGCCATCACCCCTGCGATGATACGCCCAGCAAGGACTTCTTGGAAACCAGTTGGAAAATAAAGAATAAACGATAATCCTGATAGCATCTCATCACTCATATAGTATATGGGTAAAAAGAGCATGATTACTGTCAAAAACTGTGCGATTAATGCTAAAAAACGATATCTCATGTTATAGAGCTAGATCATTGACGGAATCGAGATATGCACGAATAGGCTTAACGATTTCCTTCACAGTTCCCTTCTTAAATGGGTTCTTTAAGTTCGCTGCATTGACTAAACCAAGGAAACTCTTTGAACCACCTAACTTACATAAAGCTAGATAACTATCGAGTGCTTCTTTTCTGTTTTCTTGATGCTTAATCCAATATTGGAAGGCACAGACTTGGGCTAAGGTGTAATCGATATAGTAGAAGGGTGAACCAAAGATATGTCCCTGTCTAAACCAGAATGTTCCTTTTTCCATAAAGAGGTCATCATCATAATCCTTAAATGGCAAGTACTTCTTTTCAATCTTGCGCCATAATGCTTTACGTTCATCTGGTGTGAGTTCAGGATGTTCATAAACACCATGTTGGAATTCATCCACGGATGCTCCATAAGGTAAGAACGAGACGGCACCTGCAAGGTGGGAGAACTTGTATTTAGCGGTATCTTCTAAGAAGAAGGAATCGATCCATGGCCATGCCAAGAACTCCATACTCATGGAATGAATTTCTGCTGCTTCCATGGTTGGCCAGCGATAGTCGGGGATTTGGTCTCTACTTGAATAGACTTGGAATGCATGACCTGCTTCATGGGTAAGTACATCGACATCGTGTGATGTTCCATTGAAATTAGCAAAGATGAATGGTGCATTATGATTGGGGATATAGGTGCAGTATCCGCCACCTTGTTTCCCGGGTTTCGCATCGAGTTCTAAGAGTTCATGCTCGAGCATGAAATTGAAGAACTTGGATGTTTCTGGTGACATTTCATCATACATCTTCTTCGCACGTTCAACTTGCCATGCACGGTCTCCTTTAGGTTTAGGATTTCCTGAAAGGAAAGATAAAGTTAAGTCATAGGATTTGGGTTCAGCAATTCCTAGACGTTTCGCTTTTCTTTGATTGAGTTCATTCACTAAAGGCACGATATCTTCATAGATTTGATCACGATAGGTTTTCACATCTTTGGCATTATAATCGGTTCTACCAAAACGGTCATACCCGAGTTGCACAAAGTTTTCATAGCCTAACGTTTTCGCAATCTTGGTTCTCACCTTGACCATTTCATCATAGATCCGGTCAAATTGTGCTTCGTTGTCTTGGAAGAACTTAGAGACAGCGAGCTGTGCTTGATGGCGTGTTTCACGGTTTAGATCTTGGAGGAAGGGTGCCATTTGGGAAAGATTATAAACTCCACCTTGGAACTCTATCTTAGCGGATGCGGTGAGTTTACCGTATTCTGTGGAGAGTTTGTTTTCTACTTGTAAATCAGGAATGATTTCTGGCTTAAATGTTTTTCTTGCAAGTTCACCACGATCAAACATGAGTTTACCAAACTCTTTTTCTAAACCTGCACGATGGGGAGAATCTAAAAGCTTTTCCAAAAAGCTTTGTTCGTATTCACGAAGAACAGGACCATTTTCATCAAAGAATTCTTGTTCCTTTTCATAGAACTCATCCGTGGTGTCAATGCTATTTCTCACTGCACAGAGTGTCGACATCGATTGCACATCATCATTGATCTTGAATAGATCATAAGCTGCTTTGATTTCTGTCTTTAAATCTTTTCCTGTATTGATAAGATCAAGCTTTTCTTCTAAAGCTTTCTTGACCTTATCCAAGTCAGGACGTTCATATTTAAACTCGTTAAATGTCATTGCTTTAACCTCTTTTCTTTGGGTATCATTATACTATAATTTGGCTTTATTGACAAGAAAACAATAAAGAGCGATGCGCTCTTTATGTGTTTGGATAGATGAAGATGTAACCAACAACCATATCAAGACCACGTTCAAGTGTATATCCGATGATGAGTGTCTCACGTGATGGGTCCAAGGTAAATGCATTTTGGATGTAGGTTTGGTTGATAGTGACACTTGACCCATCGATGATATAATCTTCAGAAGTGATGTTGTTTCCACTGAGTGAACGCACTTCGCCTCCAAAAAGATCAAACATCACAGTGACATCACGGTCAAGTGATGTATAAATTTGACTTTGTGAAATCATATAGGGTCTTGTGGTATCAAGAATATTGATGGTGGCATCAAATGAACCATAGTTTAAAGTAAATGTAAATGTATGTTCACCGACGTTGAGTGTTTGTAGATATTCACTATTGAAGAAAATGGATAAATCGGTCATCATATAGGTCGTTTCATCAAGTGGACTGATTCCATCATTGACCGATATGATTTCCATTGGAGTCGTCAGTGTGAGCAACAACAAATCAAACGTAGAATGAATACTAAAATTATAATGGACTGCTTCAAGTTCTCGAGTAATTGTAAAAGTGATTTTGTCGGTATAGAAAGAATCTGGAAATGCTTCACTAATCGCTTTGACGCGTACTTGGTATGTTCCCACTTCGTTGATCATGTATGATGTTTCAGTGATTTCATATTCAATTCCATTGATTTCAATCACGTATTTATCTGCATTTTCTACAGCATCAAACGTGATCAGACCTTGATCTTCTTGAAGTTGTGTGGGGATGGATAATCTTGGAACTTCTTCTTCACACCCATAAAGGATGAAAAGAGACAAAACTATAAGTAAGATTTTCTTCATAAGTACCTCTTAAGAAACTGATGGAAAAGGTGCGAGCATCTGCTCACACCTCATTATTTTACCAAATTTCATCCACAAATTGGGGATAATCGATAAATGGATTTCGATTATTTTGATAACTGTAGATGACTTCATTACGATTTCTTTCAAAATCATCCACCGGATCATCGATATGCCACTGCAATAATGTATTGAGCATAGCCATTTCATAGGTTGTCGGTGTTCCGTTGATCAATGAAAGATTATCATACATTACAACCATGTAGAACAGAATTCTTGCAATATCTCCTCTAACTGCTGCTCGAGGCAAATAAGAATCTGCATCGGTTGCAATATCAAAGAACTTGTTACCTCGACTTGAGTTCGTCGCAGGGTCTGCAGGTTTTAGATTATGTAAGTCAGATGCACTGTTGACAGTTGAGCCTGCTTCTTCACCCAGGAGGGATTGAGGCCAAACGTGTTCTCTATTCCATGTGACTCCAGCATCCCAAGTTCCAGAAACTGACGTTCCAAGATAGATGAGAATTAAATTGCTTGAGTTATTGGGATCGCGGTCCGTTTCATCCAATATATACCTAGCATCATCATACGTTAATCCAATAAATCCTGTATTAATAATACTTCTTAATTCTAACAGCAAGGCATTTCCTGTGAGACCTTCAGCTGAATCATAATAAGCTGAAAGATTAGTCTCACTGATGGTATACGTGACTTCAAGGGTTGCTTCATTACCGGCGGAGTCGATCGCATAGTATGTAATTAAGTAGCTGCCAGCTGTTGACATATCCACATAACCGGTGAAGGTGCAGTCAATGACTCCATCCACATCATCGGTTGCCACGCACACATCGAGGTTGACCTCGGGATCCCCTACTGCAAGAGTATAATCTGTACCTGAAGGTAGAGATAATACCGGTGCGGTAGTGTCAGTAGGGGGGGTTACTCCGGGTTGTAAACGTGAGAACCCAAATATATAAATGTATCAGAAGCGTACGAGTTCCATTCAGATAAAGAGAATGTCGTATTACCTGAGGTTATAGTTGCTAATCTTGTAAGTGTTACATTAATAGCAAAATCAGTTGAACTACCTACAACGCCTAATCGATCAATAACAACACTGTTTTTAACTAATTCTATGACGTCATTACCATTGAAGTTAGTGACTCCATTATTCGCTAAATCACCCGCATCTTTTATCACTTGTACTGAGGAACTATTATAAATTACATAGACATCTCCGTTATTTATGGTGCCTGATAAATTTAATGTTGAAATTGGGGTAGTAGCTCCATTTGAGTATAATTTAACAGAATATCCTGTTAAGTTTATTGCAGCTCCTGTACCATTGTATATTTCAATGGCTTTGTTACTGCTGCTTCCTTCAATATACTCTGATATAAATAAATCAGTTGCATTTACATTCCATTTGGCATATAAAGTGATAGGTGCATTTATTGCTGAACTGAAATTGTACAGATTAGCAAATGTAACATCATCTGTATACCAGCCAACAAACCAATAACCCGATCTTGTTGGATCTGATGGCTCAACAGCTTGTCCTCCTTCAGCGACATCTTGGGACGCTACAGATGAGCCT
>CALMNM010000018.1 GCA_937868795.1 uncultured Acholeplasma sp. | reverse complement strand
CTTTTTTAAGGGGTAACCCACGAGAAAGTTTTGTTTCTTTGGTCTCATGACTTAAGGGATCTTGATAGATGACTTTAGCGACATACATGAGTCCTTCTTCCTCTTCAATGACATCATAATCGATAATCGTTCCTTCAACTTTAATACTTTGTTTTTTAGGAAGATATACATACATCCATAGCATGAATAAACTGATGATAATAAAGATGATTCCAAGAATGAAAATGTGCATCTGAAACCTCCCTTGAGCATGACTTCTTCTTCAACTTAAGCATAGCAACAAAAAAAAGATGTGTCAACCAAAGGTTGGCCATCTTTACGAAAAAATCACATTACTACTTTTTTCCACGTATATATGCTTTTGGATAGTCAATTTCTACACCTAATTCAGCCGCTTGATTGATGACGATATAGGGATCTCTTAAGAGAACTCTTCCCAAATATATGAGATCTGCATCTCCCCGAGAAATCGCATGTTCAGCCATTCTTAAATCGGTGATGAGTCCCCCTCCAATGACAGGTAATTGGGTAAGTGTTCTTACCTTTCTTGCGAGTTCGAGCTGATAGCCTGGGTAAGCATTGATTTTGACTAAAATATTCCCACCTGAGGATACATCAATGAGATCTATACCTAAATCTTTGACATAATTAATCGCATCACTAATCATTTCTGGTGTCACGCCATGTTCTACATATTCATGGGCAGAGACTCTTATTGCGAGCACTTTTTCTTTAGGCCAAACACTACTGATCGCTTCGACCACTTCTCTTAGAAAGATTTTGCCATCCTTATAACGATCTGTACGTTTGTTGGAAATCGGTGATAAAAACTCAAAAATAAGATATCCATGAGCACCATGAATTTCTAGAAGATCATATCCCGCTTGGTCCGCACGGCGTGCTGCATTTTTAAATGCTTCGACCACTTCATGAATATCATCTAATGTCATTTCTTTCGGGATACTATAATCGCCCCCATAGGTGATGGGTGAAGGACCAATCGCAATGCCTGATTTCGCTTTTCTTCCTGCATGATTGATTTGGATCCCCGCCACTGAGCCCATGTCATGAATCATGTCGACAATGGATTTTAAACCAGGAACGTGATCATCACTCCAGATGCCTAAATCATTTTCAGTAATTCTTCCATTTGGCATAATTGCTGTTGCCTCTTGAATGATCAGTCCTACTCCGCCAACGGCTCTGCTCCCATAATGCACAAGATGAAACGGTTGTACTTTTCCATCTTTTTCAGCACTATACATACACATCGGTGGCATAACCACGCGATTTTTAAGTGTGATATTTTTCAAAATGAATGGTTGATATAACATAAAAATCCCCTTTCTTGTGTCTGATCATGCTTATTATACCATGAGAAATCAGTAAGCAAAAATGCTAAAAATATTGTTATTCTTGAAACTTTTGATTGTCTTCTTTCTTTACGGTTGGCATCATCACGAGCATCATGAGATAAAAATGACTCAAAAAATAGATACTTAACATGATGATAATCACAATCTCTGAAAACGTTCGTAAACGAATCATGACAAATATAGCCATCATGACGATAGGAAAGGAAATGGCTTGATAAGGATGGATTGATGCATCGACAAAACGTCTGATTAATGTAGATGTCACCATGAGCATCATGATGATTCCATAAATTATCATAAAGACATCGAAAAGGATGGAAGCTAACCCATCCCACTCAAAAGGATTGATCGCCCAAAAAATAAGTAATATGAAATTCGTCATCGCAAAAAACAGAAGTGCTTGATAGCATTCCTTAAGTGATGTCGGAGACGACGTATTAAATATGTTCTTAAACATCGCAGCAAGCGAACCCATAAAACGTTTCAAAGAAATCCCTCCACTACTATTATACGTAAAGAATAAAAAAGGGTATAAATTAATTACCCTTGTTTAACAAATTTGTATCCCACACCCCAGACGGAAAGTAGAATTTTTGGATCATCTGCATCTTCTTCTAGTTTTTGTCGAATACGATGAATATTCACATTGAGCAAGTTGTTATCGCCTTTAAATGGTTTATGCCAAACGTTTGCATAGATTTCTTCTTTCGTCACCACTTGATCCATATGAGTAATGAGTAATTGTAATATTGCAAATTCTGTGCGAGTAAGAGGAAACTTCTGTCCTTGTTTTTCGATCATATAATTGTCCATATTGATCGTCACTTGGTCCATTTCAATTAATCCTTGGACATAGTTTTTTTGTGGTGTGCTACGTCTAAGAATCGCTTTGACTCGTGCAACTAACTCTTTCAATGAAAATGGCTTGACAAGATAGTCATCTGCTCCTAAATTGAGATTAAAAATTTTGTCTGCATCTCTATTTTTTGATGAGACTACCAATATGGGCATCGAATACATCTTTCTTACTAGGCGAATAATCGACTCTCCGCTCATATCAGGCAACATCAAATCCGTGATAATCAAGTCATAAGATTCAGCTTCAATCAACTTCACTGCATCGAGTCCTGACATGGCTGTTGTCACATGATAGCCATCTTCTTCTAATACTTGTTTAAACATCTGGCTATGATCTTTGTTGTCTTCAATTAGTAAAATACGTTTCATAAAAATCTCCTTTATATATCATCATTTATCTTCCTTCTACATCATGATTCAATGCCTTTTCCATGGCGTCTTTCCAACGTAGATATTCTTTGTCTAATGATGCGATGAGTGGTTCAAGTTCATCCCATTTTTCCTGCTTTGCAAGCTCAGAGCCTCGATCAAGGATATGAACAATACGATGCGCTGTGACATAAGCTGCAGCGCCTTTAAAATAATGCATATGTTGTCTAAGCTGAATCTCATTTCGATCATTCAAAGACTCTTTGATATGATTAATATCCATGTCATGATCGCGAATAAATCCATCAATAATCTTATGTGCAATCGACATTTTGTGGTTAAATAGTTCCATCATTTCATCATAATCAAAAGCCTTCACATCTTTTATAAAAAGTAAATCCTTGGACTCATGATGATAATTACATACGTTTTCGATCTGCGACATGAGTTGATCCATTTTAAAAGGTTTCATTAGATAACCATTAAGACCTAACCGTAGTGCTTCTTCCAATGAACCTTCAAATCGATTTGCAGAAACAGCGATGATGGGCAGATCATCCATGGAATAATGCATATCTCGGATTAACTTGGTGGTTTGATACCCATCCATACCTGGCATTTGTATGTCCATCAAAACGATATCAAACGTTCTATTCTTGATAAGATCGATCGCAACAAATCCATTTTCTGCGAGGGTTACTTCGCATCCTCTGGTTTGTAACATCGCTTCTAAAGCTTGGCGATTCACTTTGTGATCATCAACGACCAATACAGAAAGATCGTTAAAACTCCTCTTTTGTGTCGACTCAGTTTTGTGTTGATGATGGATAAGTGTTTGGAAAAACTTGTCCCTAGCCATCGGATATTGAATTAAATAATCAGGTAACGAAAGAACGGATTCTGTGTAATGACTCATTTTTTTCACACATAAAATAGTTTTTATATCCTGTTTTTTCGCTTCTAAAAACAATTTTTCAAGCTTGGATGACGGTATACCCTCATCCCCTGGCATAACAATCACATAATCGGTATGTTCATACAATGGTTTTGGATGATTAAGATCCATAAACATGGTTTTAAGTGACATTGTTTCCATACAATATTTCATATATGGATACATTTCTGCGGTCGTGATTATTAATACTTGCTTACCCTTTAATGGCTGATAATGAACGGTGATATCATCGCCTTTTTCAAAGTCGATGACAAATGAAAACGTTGAACCTTGATTGGGATGAGATTTGATCTGAAGCGATGAACTGTAATAGCTAAGAATTCCTTTGATAATAGGGATCCCTAAACCAGCACCTGAAAAATTCCTTTTTTGTTGATTCTTCCCCTTTTCGAAGGGTTCATAGATACGTTCAATTAATTCAGGTTCCATGCCTATTCCGGTATCGGTAACTTCAAATTTTATAGAAACATATTGATCGTTTTCTTCAACAAGTGTCGTAGAAAGTGAGATGGATCCATGATCAGTAAACTTAATGGCATTATTCATGAGATTGAGAATCACTTGACGAAGTCGTAAACGATCAAATTTCACCAAATGACGAATCTTACAATCAAATGCATAGTGCAATTCAAGATTCTTCTCTAAAATGGCATACTCTTGCATCTTTGCAAGTTGATACATCTCGTTTTCAAGATTGAAAAACGTTTCATCAATCACCATTTTCTTTTGTTCAATGCGTGTAAAATCCAAGATGTCATTAATGATTGTCGAGAATGATTCCATCGATGTCTTGGCAATATTGATATAATCGATTTGTTTTTCGCCTGTGACGGTCTCTTCTATCAGACTAATCGCATTAAATAATCCAGATAATGGGGTTCTTAATTCGTGGCTCATATTTGCCAAGAAAATACTTTTGGCGCGACTCGCCTCTTCAGCAACCTCACGAGATTTAATGAGTTCTAAACTTCGGCGTTGATTGCGTTTCAAGTGGACAATGAGTTCAGTTAAGATTTGTAAAAGACTTTGATCTGCATCGGACCAATGACGAATTTGACGAACCGCATCAAAACCCACAAATCCAGTCAGTGTTTCTTCTTCAAATAAAGGAATCGTTAAGAGCGATTGAACATCTTGTGGAGCCAATATTTGATAGATAGCAGAGTTATGATCGAGCGCACTAACATCTTTGATATAAATCGTTTTTCCTAGGCTATGTGGGTAATACCAATCATCATATATGTCAGTAATGGGAACACCCTGGAGTTGATCAATCATCGGTTCTATACCCTCATAACACCACTCATAGGTATTATTGGTCACATAATTATCGTAATCATAGTCAAAAACATAGACACGGTCAGCTTCTATGAATTCACCAACCATTTTTAGCGCTTCATTTAGTTTTTTATCTACATCTGAGTCTGCAACGTTAATGAACTCTAAAGAAATCTTGATCAAAATGGCTTGAAGTGATAGTGATTTTTTCAGTTGTTCTTCTATTTTTATTCGATCAGAGATGTTACGATTAATCGTCAAAATGCCTTCGGGTTGACCACTTTGATCACGATAAATCATCCGCTCGGTTTCAGCATCAATAAATGATTTTGATAATAACATCTTAATCGTTTTTTTAATAGGTTCTTTTAGTTCGTACGCTTCATCATCGAGTTCTTTGATGCGTTCAACTTCAACATGGGGATAGACTTCATCAACACGTCTATTGACGATGGTTTCAAGATCGTTCTTGAATCCTATCTCAGCAGCGGGATTCGCGTACCTAAAGATCATGTTTTTATCTTTAATCGCAATCATTTCAGACATGTGGTCAAGGATGAAATTACGCATGTATAAGGCTTGTTTTTGATCATCTTGCTCCAAATTGCGCTTAAACATATTAATGAGAAGAAACAATGATTGGAACCATGTTTCCATGATCGGTTGTGTTAAGCCTTGATTTAACTCTAAAGATATACATAACATGATGTCATCATTGATAAAAATCAAATAATTTTGTTTTTTGTTCCATCCTTGGTTCAGATGAATCCATTCTTCAGGTAGTGCATATGACTCAGGTATATGCACATAAATGCCATTATTACCTTTAAAAAGCACCCCCTGTAGGGGAATGCCACTGATCTTCTTCCATTCATCCAACCATGATGTGAATGAAGAGACAGAAGTTGATTTTTCTGATGATGCTTTGATCAATAAAGATAAAAGTTGCTCGTTCATAACCTACCGTCCATTGAGTATGAATACATGTTCATTATATCAAGGATGATAAAACTATTAAGCAACTTTAGAAAAAGTTATTAATTTATTAATTATTATGTAACTTTTAAGGATATTTTATCCTTTCTTTTTAGCTTATTTAATTCATTTTTGATTTTTCATTAAGTTTTATCCATAATTCTTTCCAATGAATACGTTCACTCTTATCGAGCAATAGATAACGCTTAATGGCAAATGCAACGGCAATAATTAGAGGTATAATTGGTGTCCCAGGACCAAACCAAAATAGGATAACTGATGTCCCTATTGCAATCCATAATGGATTTGAAAGTATGGTTCCCGCAAGGAGTAAAAGCACAGCCCATCCATGAAAAATCATATAGCTTATCCCTAGGGCGATAAGACCCCGAAAGGTTTTCATGGACTTGATAATTTCCCATATCATGAGGAAAAAGGTTTTCCAAAAGTGAATAAATCGTTTCATATGAAAAAAGCAACACCCAGTGTTACTTTTTGTGGACGACCTCGCATTTTAATTTACCTTGTTCAAATGCTTCAGGATAAGGATACGCTTCTTCTCTCATACGTCTAAACAATACATACACCAATCCTCGAGGAAGATCGATTCGTGTGATCACACCGAATCCCTTTTCGCCTTCCACTTTTACTTTTTCACCAATTAAATAGGTTTCATTACTCCAAGCCATGTTCTTCACCTCAAGAAATATTATACCATATTTTTAATTTCGCTTCTCACTTTTTTGGACGATATGCTTTGAGTGCTGACCCGATCATATAAGCTTTCTTTTCATCGGTTTGATCTTTTAAAAAGGTGAGTAATTTATAGGCATCTTTAGGTGGATTTAAACTAAATAATGCCATCAGATCACTATCTCTTAATGGATGTTTGAAATCGTGGATATTACGCAGCAATTCGACGGCGTATCGCTCATTCTTTCGAATGAACTTATAAAATGATAACAAGATTCTAGGGAGAGGTGTGTAAAGGTCCATCCCTTTCCTATTCTCTAAATCAAGTGCGATTTCGTACATTTTTTCTACTTGGACTTTCGCAAAATATTCAACCATTTGATTGAGTTCCACATCACCCTCATGCCAAAAGATGCATGCTTCAACAAGGGATGTTCGCCATAAGAAACGGTGGCTTGAATCTTGATCAATCTGATATTCTTTAATGAAATCATCTTTGATTTTGTTTAATGATTCAAGATTTAGTGTTTCATAAAGTATAGCAATATTTTCGGGGATATTTGTTTTCGCTTCAGTATGTGTTAAATAATTCAAAATATCTTTGAGGATTCGATTTTTTTCCACAATATACTGATCCAAGAGTGGTTTAACAAAGACGTCTTTCGTTTGAATATCTAGTTTATTTTTTTCGAACACGTAGGTATGATAACTAAACTTTTCTTTGGACAAATGACCTGCAGAAAGCATGGAAAAGCCCGTACCACCAGAAGGATATGTCCGGTTGGTGGGATGACCAACAATATCATTTCTAATATATTTGAGTTCATGGAGGACTGGATTAGAGTTGACGTTAATATGATATTTGAACTGGGTTAATCCAATCGCTAAATCATAAAGAGCATCAATTGCAACAAACAATCCTTGAAGCATCCCAAAAACATCTAAGAGAATGGCCCCTTTTTCACTTTGAGGTTCTCTTAAATATCGATCGATCATCAAATCGATATGTTCAAGCATCGAAAAAGATGCTGCAGCGCGATAACTCGCACTGTTCTTACCATCTTGTTCCATCGCGAGAACATGTTTTTTTAAGGCATCTAAACTCATAATGACTCCTTAATCTTTTGAATTAAAATAGGGGCAGGTAATTGCTTATAAAAAGCACCTTCTAAATAATTAAGTCCTAATCTTTCCAAAGCTTCCTTTTGTTCTTTGGTTTTGACTCCACGGATGACAAGAGCCATATGAAAACCCTCAAGAAGTTCTTTTAGCTTCGTGATATAACTATTCCATTTGACTGACTCTTTTTTAATATCCACATGCAGTGCATGAAAGGGATAAGATAATGCCATGTCCAAAGAGGTGGTATCTAACGCGATACCACGATCAATGAGTTCTTGTATTTGGGTCGCGTAGTGAGAGGGTCTTAGTTCCATATCAAATTTGATCCGAATGAACTCATAAGGAATTCCATAATCCTTCAATAGACCTAAAAGATAGGGATTGAAGGAGGAGTCTAAAAATGTTTCTTTAGAAACAGGAATCGTAATCTTGATGAGTCGTTCTGTTTTCTTTTCGAGCTCAACTAAAAATTCACACACTTGCTTAATGTGAAATTTCTCAAGATCAATCAAACGATGTCTTTTTTTCGCAATCTGTAATAAATAACGATTATCGATCGCTAGATTAAGTAAGGCAAGTTCACTTTCATACTGCCAAACACGATTTTTCTTAATGTCCGTGATTTGATTGAAGACTAAACCCAAAGATTTTTCCTCAATGGCGACATTTAAATGATCGATGACCTGCTGTTCAAACAGTTCATCTTCATAATCACGATAGACAAAGAAGACATATTTCTCTTCTTTATCACGCTTCGCTTTTTCAAGGGCAATATCCAAAAAGCGAATGATCTTATCCATATTTTTTTCAACAGTGACCACCGGATAACGAAGAACACCGATATTCACATTAAATTTTTCGTAACGGAGCACTTTGGATTCATAGACATCTAAATATCTGACGTACTCTTTAATCATTTTGGTAACGCTTCGAATGTCATTGTAAGGCAGAATCACCAAAAGTTGGTTAAAATCATATCGATAGGTGATGCCTTCACTAAAATATTTTTTGGTATGCTGACTAAATTCTTTAAAATAAAGAAGCATGTCCTCATGACCATAGATGTGTTTGAGCTGTTCGTCAAGTTCAATCAAAAGAAGGCTCGCTTTGTCCTTAATTGACTCTTCAAAGTTCTCACTCAAGGCAAGACGATTGGGTAAATCCGTTTCATGATCGATCGTTGCTTTTTCAATCAACGTTTTCACTTGATCAACATCTTTTGTTTCATCATCAAAAATACTCATGATTATATGTTCATCTCCTATCTTTAGTGAATACATCTTTTCTAAGATATAATGCTCCTGATAGCGATAACGTAGCTCTTTCACTTCACCAGGTTTGGTGAGCAATCGAGAGACGGTGTCTTTATATTCTTTAATATGTTCATAGGACATATCACGTAAAAAAAGTTCAAGATGATGGTGTTTGTCGATATGGAAGAGGGCTTGGGCTTGATCGTTATACGTGGATTTGTGTTCAGTGAGTTCACGATATGCAAGAATTGGTGCGTTGAGTACATCTCGATAAAAACGTTGATCCTGTTTGAGTTTGGATAAGCGTTTTTCTTCTTTAACATGTCCAAATAAAATGGATGAGATCAATTTTAAAAGATCATAATATTGACCAGGATCTGCAATATTTTCTTTATAATGGGCTAAAAAGACTCCTTGGTCTCCAACAGGGAAGCCGTATACAAAGGAGAAATCTTCTGCGTAATCTTTTTGCGTAATAATGTTTTTTGTGAAGCGTAAGATTCGCGTTTCTTCAATCACTTCCTCTCCAGTATTGAGGATGTGTTCGAGAATTGAATCTTCGATTAAAGGTTTAATCAGTGTTTTATCGTAAAGTCGTTCTTTCTTATAATGAAAAAGGTTAGGGGATTCATCTTCGAGAAAAAGCACCATTTCTGTGGTTTGAAGATGGAGATCTGCTTGGATAAAAAATTGTCTTAAATATTCTCTTAAGGGTAATTTGTCATCGATGAGTTCAGCAAAGATAATGAGATCATGGGCAACATCTAAGTGTTCGAGTAGATGTTTTGATGTAATCTCTTTTTCTGGGATTTTTTCAATGATGACAACATCTTTTTCTTTGGGTTTTGTCTCCTCATTTTTCGCAGGCTTTTTATCTAATGCTTTTTGTAATGTCTTTAATTTGCGCGTATAGTAATCAAGAGAAGGCTTATTATCAAGTTTCTGATAGAGCTGAATAATCATCTCGATCATCACTTTTTTGAAATGGTCATCCGCTTCATCAATTTTACTTTCATATTCCGCTTCAAGGGTGGATGCTTTGTGATAGTCTTCTTTGAGCAAATACGCTTGAAACAGCGGTTTAATCGCTTGAATAGTTTGGTTTTCTCTTAATTCCTTGAGTGCTTTTTGAATCACTTCATCCAGGCGTTCCAAACGAATCAATAACTCGAGTTCATCCATGATATATTGATGATGTAAATCAAAATTATAGAGCTCATAAAGTTGATTGAGTGCCATTTCATCCTGATGATCCTCTTTATAAATCACAAAGAGTTCTTGGTGACAATAGATTTTTACCGAATCAGGAATCACATCCTTTAAGACATAAAGGACATCTTCTAGATATGGAAGATGAAGTGCTTTTTTGTAGAGAATATCATCCAGACGAGATAAATACTGCTTCATCACGGGAAGCCGCTCTTTTCTCATTTCAATGTAACGTTTAGTTTCATCGAATTTTCCTAGTTGTAAGGAGGCATCGATCAAATGTTTAATGATTGCTTCCCCATAGGGTGTTGGCGCTTGTAACTCGATATCCTTTAGGACAATTTCACCTTCGCGAAAGACCATCTCATATTCTCCTAAAGAAAGTGCGATGTCAAAGAAACGACTAAACGCCGCCTGATAGTCAGTATGACTAAGCGGTTGTTCTAAAAAGTCTCTGATAATCGAGAGACTATGCGGTTCTTTAGGAAGTTTTAGAATATCTGAAAGACGCATCACATCATCCCTTGATTTCAGTATAGAGACGTAACGCCAAATTTAAGTATTTTTCAGCAAGCATTTTAAAATCAAAATGAAGCACTTCGGAAAGTCCAACCATATCTTTACGGGTAGCGACTTGATGCCATTGGAGTGCTTGAAACATACGGTAAAATCTCACTAGGTTTTCTTCTTCTTTCGTCGCTTTTCGACCTAAATAATGATCAAGTAGTAGTAAAGCATCTTCAAATTGAACATTACCGAAGGAGGCAATATCATAATAAAATTCATTCCATCCTGCATACTCCCAGTCCAAGAGATAAACACGATCACCGATGACGATATTAGAGCGTTGTGCATCCCCATGACAAAAGACTTTGGGTTGATGCTTACGTTCTTTATGATACATATCAAGCCAATTCTTCTTTAATTCGAGATACATCTCGGAACGAATATTGGTGAATGTCTCATAGAGATCAAGTCTTTCTTCTAAACCATAGTCAGCAGCTGGTTCTAATGTGGTCGTGTGTAGTGTTTTTAGAGCGTTTGCAACGTCATCTAAATGCTCTTTAAAATCGAGTTGTGTCAGCACGGTACCCTCGACGTATTTCGCGGCTTTTTCACCGGTTTCAACATCAAAATAGACTGTCTCATTATTGAGATTCAACGGACGAATAATGTCAAGATTTGCCTTTTCGATCTTGCGATCAACAAAGAGATTACCATCTTTACCAATGACACGATAGGTATAATCAACGCCATGAATTTGGATGTGGTACGTCAGATGACTCATCCCACCCATAAGACGATGCTTTACGATCACATCTTCTTTATTAACATTAAATGCTTGACTTGCTCTTTCTTGAATTAACTCTTGATGTTCCATAATTACCTCTGATAAAAGGTGACTTGGCCTTCATCATAAATCGCATAGGATTGATGATAATCGCCTAAAGCCCCTGGATTAATGAATAAAATATGTTCTTCAACCATGAGATAACGCTCATGGGTATGCCCAAAAATAACGATGTCTACTTGATGTAATTTCGCTTTAAGTTTCAATCGATCTAAACCAAACTTCACATGTTCAAGATGGCCGTGCAGGAGTAAAACCTTTTTATTTCCTAAATCAAGCAAGCGTTCATAGGGTAAATCCACTCCAAAATCATTGTTTCCCTTGACAGAGATGATATGATAGCGATCATAGCGTTTCGGATCGAGTGCCATATCACCAGCGTTTAAATGATAATCCACATCGGGATGACGCTTGATGATCTCAACAAGTTCATCGAGTCGTCCATGAACATCACTCGTGATTAATAATTTCATCAAGATCCTCCTTAAGTAGAGAAAGGGCTTTGGCTCGATGTGAAATTCGATTTTTTAACTCGGGTTCAATCTCTGCTGAAGTCATTTGATATTCTGGTAAATAGAAGATGGAATCATAACCAAATCCATGTTGACCTCGTTCTTCAATCCCGATATACCCGTCAAATTTTCCTTCGTAAGCTCGAAATTCACCATTCGGATACGCAATCACGATAGAAGAGATGAAATATGCTCTTCGATCTTCGACACCTTCCATTTCACGTAGTACTTTTATATTGTTTGCGTGATCACCATGGCCAGAATATCTCGCCGAATGAATACCTGGACGTCCATCTAGGGCATGAACAACAAGCCCTGAATCATCAGCAAGTGTCATCATATGGTGTTTTTTAGCAAAATGCTTTGCTTTAATTAAAGCATTTTCAAAAAATGACGTTCCGTTTTCCTCAACATCATCGAAATCACTTATGTCCTTCAAAGAAATGATTTGGACATCTGTTTGACCAAAAATCGCTTTGATTTCTCTGATTTTATGTGCATTTTGACTGGCGATTAATAGTTTTTTCATGATCCACCTCAAACCTTATTGTCTTATTCTATATTATCACATAATTTTATTCTGTTGGATGTTTTAAGGTCTTTTTAGGCTATAATAGTTAAAGGTGATACTATGGACAACAACAAAGAAATTATCCGTTTTGAAGATATATTTAAAGACGAACCCAAGAAAAAAGAGGAGAGAAAAGAGGAATCTAACAAGAGAGGTTATCTCTACTCACTTCTTTACTATGTCGTGGTCATGTATTTGGTTGCATCCATATTCTATGTGATCATAATGAATATTCCAGGGTTTGTTGAAAGTTACAGTAAAGATGAAATTCTTTTTAAAGTCATCGCAGATGACCAAGCTGGCATTGCTTTCGTTGATGATACGATCTATCAACAATATGGTGATCTCTACCTTGAAGATGTCGTAGGTATAGAATCCTACATGGGATTTGTTATTCTTGTTAATCGAGATAACCCTTATTATTCCAACTTGCTCTATACCATCGATCCTAACTCTGGTGAATATGTCGTTTCAACCATTGTCATTGAAGACATCATTGACCAACATCCAATCAATACGACATGGGATGGAGATGTCCCCATTGCTATCTATAAAGAGAAGGATCAGTTTGTACCACCTACATTCTTTTCAGATAATGTTTATATCGTTGAAGGTCCACAAGACGTCATGGATCCATTGGCCTTATCGATCGTTAATTTTGCAGTTTATCTTGTGTTAATACCAGGTGTATTATACTTCTTAAAACCTGATTTAAAGATGGATCTTACCGAGATAAAACCCAAGAAAAATGAAATTTTCCTAGGTATTATTATCGGTTATGCGTATATTTGGATTGGAAATATCATTTCTTCCTATGGATCAACATTCTTATCAAAACTGTTCAACCTTCAGATCGATGAAGCGATAAATCAGGAGATCATCATTTCGGCAGTTCAATCATCGGGTGCTATTTTGATGGTCATCTCCGCAGTTTTTATTGGTCCTATTGTCGAAGAGTTAATCTTTAGAAAAGCCCTGTTTGGACTTATTAAAAAAGATTCACTTGCATTGCTTGCGTCTACGGTAATCTTTGGTCTCATTCATGTGATTGGTGAATCATCCATCCAAGCAGCACTTGTTAACGGACTCTCATATTTTGTCATGGGATTTGTCTTTGGTTTAATTTACTTAAAGAACAAGCGCAATATTGTCGTCCCTATTCTTGTCCATATCGTATCCAATGCGATTTCAATTATGGCCATTATGTTTCTATTCTAGGAGGTTATCATGATGTTTTCTTATGGTCCAGCAATTTGTTATTCCGGTTATCGTGAAAATCAAAGTCCACGTACAAAAACGTATCCAACCGAGTCTGAGGTGCTTGAAGATCTTTTGCTTCTATCCAAAAACTTCAAATATATTCGCATGTATGATCCATATGAACACGCACAAACTGTTCTAAAGGTGATAAAAGAACATCACATTCCTTTAAAGGTGATGGTCGGTGTTGAACCTAGGGGAGAAATCAGTAATCCAAACTGCCCATGGGGTGGATTGCACTCCGATGAAGCAATTAAGGAACATAAAATAACGAACTATGAACAACTTGATCTACTTGCAAAATTGTGCAATACCTATGGTGACATCATTTTAGCGGCTTCAGTTGGTAATGAAAACACCTCTTCTTGGCATCATAATTTAATGGATCCAAAAACCATCGCACTGCATGCTAAGTATTTAAAAGCCAAAATAAAGCAACCTGTCACTTTTTGTGAAGGTGGATATAATTGGCAACAACATGGTCAAGAGATTGCTAAGGAAGTAGATTTCATTTCAATTCACACATATCCTGTTTGGTTAAAAACACCTTTGAAAACCGCAGTTCAATTCACCATTGACGATTACCAAAAAACCAAACAACTTTATCCCCAAAAACCAATCATTTTTACTGAGTTTGGTTGGGCAACTATGTCTAATGGTCCGATGATTAAGGAAGAAACTAACGAATATTCTCAAAAGACCTATCTTGATGGAATTATCGCTTGGAGTCAAAAAGAAAAGGTAACGATGTTTATTTTTGAAGCCTTTGACGAACCCTGGAAAGGATCTAATCAACAGGATGAACCTGAAAAGCATTGGGGAATTTATGATGTCAAACGGCATCCTAAACTTTGGGCAAAACAAGCACTAAAATAAACAAAAAATCTTCCACTTTCGGAAGATTTTTTTATATGCTTATGAATTTGATTTAGTTATTACCATTCACTTCTACATCTCTTAATAAATTTACGCATAATCCTAGGTTATATTCTTTTGCATAATCAAGAGCTGTTTTTTGCAAACGATCTTTTTTCATTGGTGTGGCTTTTTCAATGAGTTTTCTAAGATAAACGTGATCACGATTTAAAACCGCGATGGAAAGGGCTTGTTTTTGAACTAGACGCTCATATTTTGGTGTTGCCATATATTCTTGAAGGTATTTAATGACATCTTGCTTATCAAAAATCATGGCTGTATCCACTGGGGTTTCAAAACGACGATTGTGGATGTCCACATAAGCATCACTTGCTAAAAGTAGACGTAAGGTTTCAATCGTACCAAATCGAACCGCATTAAAGATAGGCGTTTCAAATTGGGAATTTAAAGCATTAGGATCTAGATTCTGGTTCAACAGCAAGTCAAGCATTTGCACATTGGATGTTTTTGCTGCATGATGAAGTAATGAATTGCCATATGTGTCTTTCATAAACCAAGACTGTTTGGATTCTTTAAGGAGGAATGGAACGACATCCACACGTCCACCAGCAATCGCATAGTGAACAGGAAGACGATCTTCTTGGGTCTTCTTATTCAAGAAAGATCCTGATTCGATCAGTAACTTAATCATATCCATATTACCCTTAAATGCAGCAAGATGAATAGGAAGCTCACCAATACGATTTTCAAGATTGACATTGGCAAATTTCGTTAAAAGAAGTTTTGCAATTTCAAGTTTTCCTTTTCTTGCACAATCAAAGAGAGGTGTTTCTCCGTGTTCATCAATAAGATTGACGTTGATATCCATGTCAAGTAGATAGTGAATCACATCCATAGCAGATCCTAATACTGCATAATGTAAAAGACTTTTTTTACGTTCATCCACCATTTCTAAGTGAGTGAAATTTAATTTAACAAACTCAAGATCGTTTTCTGCGGCTTTCATGAAAATACTCATCATTACACCACCTTCCACTTTTATTTTAACATGTGGATTTGTCAACATTTCCCACAACTTTTGTGGATAAATGGGGTTCTAGAGCCATTTATCAAGAAAAAAAGCACCTTTTTTAAGATGCCTTTGACGTCAAACGATTACTTGACAGCTTCCTTGAGGAGCTTACCTGCTCTAAATGCAGGGGATTTTTGTTCAGGAACGGTAATGAGTTCACCTGTTCTTGGGTTTTTACCGGTTCTCTTCACACGGTTTCTTACTTCGAATGTTCCAAATCCAGTGACAACAACTTTTTCACCACGTCTTCCAAGTGTTTCGGAGACGGTGTCAGTGAATGCTTGTAATACGTCTTCAGCAACTTTTTGAGTGACCTGTGCACGGTTAGCGACAACTGCAATTAATTCTGTTTTGTTCATGGTTTATCCTCCTTCTTTAGTGATACCATTGTATCAAATAATTATTGATATTGCAAACAAATACCTGCATTTTATTGAAAAAGAATGGCTTTATAAAGCAATTTATACTGATAAACCTTATATTGAGATCTATCAATCCTATGAATCAACACTTGACGTGTTAACCTTATTATAAGATGTATAAAAAGAAAAATCTTGATCACTTGGGGTAAATTTTACTCCTCACCACTTCTTTATTCGCATGTTTCATTCAACAAAAAATTGAAATTAATCATCTGTTGAATCAAATATAACGTCATTATCGTTGATGAGTTCAATGATGATGGCTGTATTTTTTTTAGGGTTGATCAGAATATTGTAATAGGGTGACTTCATTCGATTTGGATCATCGATGATATAGATTTTATGTGTCAATATTCGGGTTAAATGTTGAGACTCATCCATGTATTCTAACTCAAATTGATACGCTCTTTCATAAGGAACGATGATCGTATCTCGATATCTTGCAAGGTAAATTTTCCCATTGAAAGCTAAATTTCTCATGTGTTTCAAACTGATTAAAAATGAAATTGATAAAAATAACCCAATCGATAAGATGAAGATAAATAAAACCAGACTTGTTTGATTTTTCAATGAGAAATAAGTACCAAAAAGACCTAGTAGAAAAAAGAATAAGCCTAAAGTAAAGAACCATTGATCTCGTTTGTATACATATGATGCCTTTAGTTTCTCTAGTCTCGATTCTTGAGTTTGATTCATGGTTTCCCCCCCATTTTTAAATACGTATTAAAAATCTTCGCTTTTCAAATCGCGTGATAATAATTTTTGTAAACCCTCTTCAACAGGCAACCCATGAAAAATAATTTCGTATGCTGTATTAATCATAGGAAGTTCAACTTTGTGTTTGAGAGACAATTGATGCATCGCTTCAATCGTTCGAATGCCTTCAATCGTTTGTGCTTCCGTCGCGTAAACTTGATCAAGTGGCATCCCTAAACCAATCTTGCGTCCTGCTTTAAAGTTACGTGAGTTTTCAGAGGATGCGGTCACGATTAAATCACCAATCCCCGTTAAACCAAACGCGGTTTCCATTTTTCCGCCCATAATTTCTACGACACGTACGATTTCCACGATTCCTCGAGTGATTACTGCAGCTCTAGCATTTTCACCCAAACCTAGACCGGTGCATGCGCCACTGATCACAGCGATCGCATTTTTAACCGCACCACCTACTTCAGAACCAATGAGATCTGCAGATGTGTAAATACGTAAATATTTATCGTTTGCAAAAATATACTGAATTTCTTTAGCCAGTGCTTCATCTTTTGATGAGCTTACCAATAATGTCAGTTTTCTTACGATGACTTCTTCTGCATGTGATGGCCCTGTTAAGACAACAAATCCTCTTAAATGATGAGGACTGATTTCTTCTTCTACGACTTCAGAAATCCGCTTGAGCGTATCCGGTTCAATTCCTTTGGACACATTGATAAAGACCGAAGGTTCTTTAAGTAATGGATTTAATGATTTTAGAAGTGGACGAACGTATTTGGTGGGAACCGATAAAACAAAATATTTTGAGAAATCAATGACTTCTTGAATGTTTGTTGTCGCAATTATTTTTGAGGATAATTCATTACCGAAAAAGGGATGTTGATGTTGATTGATTGTCGATACAGCTTTAGGATTTACATCATAAATTAAGACTTCATGATCATTATCCACAAGCACTTGGGCGAGTGTGGTACCCCATGCACCACCACCAAGAATACTAAGCTTCATATTACACCTTCTTTCTTAACACTAAACGAACGGGTGTTCCTGTAAAATCGATGGCACTACGAATTTGATTAAGTAAATAACGCTCATATGAGAAATGGACAAAGTCCGGATTATTGACATAAATTAAGAATGTCGGTGGCTTAATGGCAACTTGTGTCGCATAATTAAATTGAGCCTTTCCATGATTATGGATGGGTGAAGGATTCATTGCGACTGCATCTTGAATTAAATCATTGATGACGCTTGTTTGAACTTGTTTTTGGAAATTCTCAAAGCAGGTATTGATGGCTGGAAAAATCGTATGAATACGTTGATTGTTTTTCGCTGAGACGAAGACAATCGGCGCATATTCTAAAAACTTAAACTCATCACGAATCTTTTCTTCCATCTTTTTCATCGTTTTATCGTCTTTTTCAACGGCATCCCATTTATTGACAACGATGACACAGCCTTTTCCATATTCGGTGATGTAGCCGGCCACATGTTTATCTTGCTCGATGACACCTTCTTCACCATCGATGACTAAAAGGGCGATATCACTGCGTTCAATGGCTGAAAGTGCTCTTAAGACGCTATATTTATCAGTCGACTCGTAGACTTTCCCACGTTTTTTAATCCCAGCGGTATCAATCACAACATAATCTTTTCGATCTTTTCGAAATTGGGTATCAATCGCATCCGTGGTGGTTCCAGAAATCTCTGAAACGATGACACGTTCTTCACCTAAAATGGCATTGACAAGAGATGATTTTCCCACATTAGGGCGTCCAACTACACAAAATTGGATGACTGAATCATCATAGACGACATCATCTTCGGTCATCAGTTCAATCACTTTATCCAAAAGGTCACCAATCCCAATCCCATGAATGGTTGAAACAGCGATGGGGTCTCCAAATCCTAAGGCATAAAATTCATAGGTATTCGAAAGTTGATTGAGGTCATCAATTTTATTGACAGCCAGAAGAACAGGCTTTTCTGTTTTATATAGCAGCTTCGCGATGTAATAGTCTGCATCGGTCAGTCCATTTTTCCCATCAACGACAAAAATGATCGTATCAGCTTCATCCATTGCGACCTGTGCTTGTGCTTTGATTTGGTTTAAAAAAGGGGCATCGCCTAAGTCGATGCCCCCTGTGTCGATGAGGCGGAAATTTTTGGTCAACCATTCGGCTCTGGCATAAATTCGATCTCTCGTCACGCCGGGTTGATCATCGGTAATCGAGAGACGTGAACCAATGAGGCGGTTGAATAAACTTGATTTGCCGACATTGGGACGTCCTACAATCGCAACCTTATAAGGCATAATAAAACCTACTTTAACTTACTTTTTCTTCCCCTTTTGGAGTTTTTCTCCAAAGAGATCACCTAAAGTGACATTTTGTTCTTTATCATCATCTTCTAAATACTGTTCAAACGATTCTCTTTCAGCACGTTCTTGGATGCGGCGAATCGATAATTTTAAGACCCATTGTTCTTTGTTCACGTCAGTGACAAGCGCTTGGACTTCATCGCCTACTGCAAAATAATCTTCAGGACGACTAATCTTTTCTGTAGATAGTTCACTCGCAGGAATTTCTCCTTCGACACCTTGAACTTCTACTTTCGCACCATCTTTAGAAAGTGCTGTGACTTTCGCAGCGACAATTTCACCACGTTTGATGGTTACATTTTTCCATGGGTTATCTTCTAAGGCTTTTTTCGATAACGCAATGCGTTCCTTCTTTAAATCGAGTTGGATGATGGCTAACGTTAATTCATCACCAATCTTCACATAAGATTCAAAGTTATCATTGGGATTCCAAGAAAACTCATTTTTATGGAGCAATCCTCTGACATCTTTCGCGACTTCTACGATAATTCCAAAGGGGAGTTTTTGAAACACTTGACCAGTCACTTGATCGCCCACATGATGTTCATCATAGAATGCTTCATAAGGGGTCTTTTGAAGGGCTTTAATGGAAAGATCTAAACGATTGCCTTCCTTTTTGATGACTTTCACTTCAACTTCTTGGCCTAAGGCTAGAACATCTTCGATTTTATCGATGCGGTAATGGGATACTTGAGAGATGCGAAGTAGTCCAACGACATGACTGAAACGAATCGTTGCAGCATGGGGTTCAATCTTATCGACAATCCCCTTAATGATATCACCGGTATTGATCGCTTCAAGTTCATCTTGACGGGCCGCTAGACGCTGTTCATAGGCAGCTTGTCTTTCTCTTTCAAAAATAGCTTTTCTTGATGCGACGACACGCTTGCTTCTACCTTTGAGTGTAGCTTCAATGATTTGTACTTCAAGAACTTTACCCTTGAGGGTATCCTTTTCTTTAACCAAATCATAATCAAGCAAGCTATAAGGTAAGAAAATCTCATTTTCTAAGTAATAAAGAACTAATCCTTTTTCAAGAATTTGTCTAACCTTGGCTTGAACAGTTTCTCCTGACTGAGCTAAAGCGCGGATTTTGTCGAATTTTTCTTCGACGAGTAGGGGTAAGCGTGACAAAAGAATTTGCGCAGGATCATCGGTGATCTTCTGCACACGTGCTTTGATTTTTTGTCCCACTTGGACTAAACCCTCAAATGAATCCGGTGCGGGTTTGTCATAGTTATCCAGGTGGATTTTGCCTTCTGTCTGTGCCTGGATATCGAGGTAAATCGTGTTCGACTCAACTTTGATGACAGTACCTTCTACGATCGAGCCCTGCTTCAAAAACTTTAACTCCATGTTAGTTCTCCTTTTTGTCGGTTAATTCAATAATTTTCATAACCACTTCATCAATGGTTAAATGTGTTGTGTCAATAATAATGGCATCATCCGCTCTGCGGAGGGGTGATTCCTTTCGGGTAGAATCTTTTTGATCACGAATTTTGATATCTTCAATCACTTGTGTAATCTCTGAAGATTTTCCCTTTTTTTGATGTTCCTTAAGACGTCGTTTTGCCCGTTCTTCCACATTGGCGGTCAGAAATATTTTCAAATTCGCATGTGGTAAGACGACCGTACCAATATCGCGACCATCCATGACGATGTTTCCGTAATTTGCTGCTTTTTGTTGCAATTCCACCATCTTTTTTCTCACATAAGGAAAACTTGAGACGAGGGAAACGTTATTGGTCACAGCTTCACTTCGTATATCTTCAGTGACATCACGATCGTTGATAAATATCTTGTCGAAATCATAATGAATGTTGGAGGTTTCTAAAAAACGGTAAGACGCTTCATCGTTTAAATTCACCTTGAGTTCAAGTGCTAACAATGTCACCGCACGGTACATAGCACCTGTGTCGATGTGCGTCCACCCCATTCGTTTAGCGATTAAGGAACTTATCGTGCTTTTTCCTGATCCTGCAGGTCCGTCAATAGCTAATTTAAAACCGGGCATGTTTTTCCTCCATACGTCATCCATTATAACATAGTTTTATGCGTTGTTTACGTGTTTATTGCGATTTTAACGGTGAATTTCCATAAAGTTTCTTCACCTCATGAATTTTGAGCGGACGATAACTTCCACGCTCAATTCCCTCTAAAGTGAGGAAATCATAGCGAACACGTGTGAGTTTTTTTACCTTATGTCCAATGGCTTCCACCATTTTTCTAACTTGCTTGTTTCTACCTTCAATCAACGTCATTGAGATGAGGGAGGTTTGATTTTGCTTATCAAGTTCAATCAATCTCACCGCTTTTGGTTTTGCGAGATAATCACCATCGATCTTGACACCTTCTCTGAGTTGAACAATCTTCTTTCGTATCACGATACCATCGACTCTCGCTAAATATTCCTTTTCCACTTCATGTTGGGGATGCGTGAGGATATGGGTGAGTTCTCCATCGTTGGTAAGTATCAATAATCCTGCTGTATCATAATCTAGACGACCCACAGGATATAAGCGTAAAGCACGATGTTCATCGGTTAAAAGATCGAGTACGGTCTTTCTACCTTTTTCATCAGATGCTGTCGAAACGACACCGGTGGGCTTATTCATAAGAAAATAATAGTGTTCCACACGCTCAATGCGGGTACCATCGACTTCAATAAGATCGCTGGGATTCACCTTAAACCCAAGTTCAGTGATGACTTCGCCATTCACTTTTACACGACCTGCTTGAATCATTTCTTCTGATTTGCGTCTTGATGCGATATTTGATTGTGCAAGAATTTTTTGTAATCTTTCCATGTCATCACCCGTTTGATTATAACATATATTCATATGTTTAGTTAACTCACTCAATAAAAAAAGCATCTTTTTTGGATGCCTTAATTATCCACTGGTTATTTATCTCTTGAAACGTAACTAGCATCATTGGTATTGACAATGATTTTTTCACCTTGTTCAATGAACATGGGGACCTTAACCATGAGTCCTGTCTGTAACCAAGCATCTTTCATCGCGTTACCCTTGGTATCACCTTTGACAGCAGGCATGGTCTCTACCACCTCTAAAGCGAGTTTGTCAGGAAGTAAAACCCCTAAGATTTCAGTGCTATCATAGAACATGACATCCACAGATAATCCCTCATAAATATAGTTAAGCTCGTTTTCAATTTGAAATTTAGGAATTTCAATTTGTTCATAACTTTCTGTATTCATGAAGACATGTTTGTCGCCATCTGCATAGAGGTATTGCATCGAAATCTTATCGATTTGTGCACGATCAACTTTTGTTCCAGCATTAAAAGTAACATCAGTAATCGACCCGGTGCGCAAGTTTCTCAGTTTAGTTCTGACGAAAGCACCACCTTTTCCAGGTTTTACGTGTAAGAATTCGATCACAGAATAAATATTTCCTTCGTATAATATCGTTTGTCCAGTCTTAAAATCGTTTGTACTGATCATGATGATCACTCCTATCAGGTTTTTTTGCCGTTTTCATTATACACGAAGAAACGGGCTTGTACAACAAAAAATAACTTTTTTAAAGCGTTTTTCACCGTTATTAGGCATTTTCTTTCTGCTTTAAGATATATTCGACGGCTTCAAAATAAGATTCAATCTTTTTACCCATAAAACATGCATCACAAACATCGTTGATCATATCAACCTGTCTAAAGGCTTCACGTTTAGTAATATCAGAAAGATGAACTTCAACCTTTAAGAAATGCACTAACTCTAAGGCATCACGAATGGCAATTGATGTATGTGTATAGGCACCTGGATTGATAATCAGTCCATCGTAATCTTCATCAAGTGATTCTTGAATAACATCGATGAGTTCACCTTCATGGTTGGATTGATAATAGGTAAACTCGATCGATGGATACTCATCGACAAGTTCTTCATAAAGATCATCTAACGTAAATGACCCATAGAGTTCTGGGTTGCGTCGACCAAGCATATTGAGATTAGGTCCGTGTAAGATCAGTATTTTCATGAGTTCACCTCAGATGTTAAATAGTTCATGATCACGTTGACCGTGGTCTGAACTTCAACATTATTTGAAACAACAATATCCGCGAAATCTTGGTACTTTAAGTAACGTTCATCAAAGAGTTGTTCTAATGTCTTTTTCTTCAATAAAGGGCGTTGATAATCCTGTGATAAACGCGCTTTGATGATGTCTAAATCCGTATCAAGATAGATTTTAAGTCCACTCATCAAGGCTTTATTATGTTTTTTAGTGACAATGCCACCACCGCAAGCGATCACATAATCTCCTTCTGGAATGTGTGTTAAGGCATCGGTTTCTAAGCGGCGAAATGTCTCTTCGCCATACTTTTCAAATATATCTTCAATAAAAAGCAACGCTTCTTTTTCAATCATGGCATCTAAATCATAATAACGATAGTTTAAGGCTTCTGCTAAGTGTTTTGCAATGGTTGTCTTTCCTGACCCTGGCATTCCGATAATATAGATTTTCATACGTTATCCTTAAAATGATGAACAGAAAAACCATAGATAAGTTTAAAGAAAAACGCGATAAATATGAGGGTAAGATAAGTGGGTATCGGTTGAAACACAGTCAAGATGAGTGAAACACCGAGCAAATTAAGAAAAAAGCCAAAGAATTTCTGCTTATTGGGTCGTTTGATCGCATAGGTAAGTGTCGCAGTAGCAAGCATATAGGCGTAAAGATATAACCCTGTTAACCAAGATTCACCTGCAAGTAGCATGAGAATAATGGGGTATACATGGATAACGATAAACACATGCGATAAGCGTGTTCTTTGTTGGTAATAGTGATGTGTTCCTTTAGAAAAGTTTGCGATAAGACCGGCAAAGATATCAAACGTAAAAAGTAATAAGAGAATCGTTTTCCATAGCGCTAAAGAGGATAATGAACCCCAAAAGACGGTTGCGATAAAAAGGGTAGCCAATAAACCCACAAGTAATGATCCATAGAGTGCTTTTTTTGTCGTTTGTTCACCATAAAGGGGTTGAAATATCTTAGGTATGTTCATGCTTATTCCTCCAAAAATTTTTCGATGTGGTTAATGCTATCTTCCAAAAGTGTGGGAGATAAGGCATCAAGAATCACCGGTTTCATCTGATTAATAAAATACGTTTTTTGCTTTTTAGCGAGTAACTTCGATGCTTTTATGATCGCTTCCTTCATCGTATCAAGCGATAATGCACCGGATAAGAATTGATCTATTTCACGATAGCCGATCATATTTAAATGGATCCCTTGTTCTCGTAGATGGGTAACTTCTTCGATAAAACCTTCCTGCAACTGTTTTTCTAGGCGCTTCCAAAGTCTATCGACAAGCACGTCTTTATCGATGTCTAAATAGATGATGAGCACATCATAAAGACGATTGTCTTTGCGATTTTTTTTAGAACGTGGTGTCCCTTGCAAAGCTTGCTCAAGAGCGCGGAGGACACGTCGACGATTGTTTTGATCAATGATGATCTCAGGATCGAGCTCTATCAATTGCTCATAGAGCTCTTGATTGGATAGATGATCATAACGTCGATCAAACGCATCATCTCTTTTTTCTTCAACAAACTCATAATCGCTGATGGCTGCATTGACATAAAAGCCTGTTCCACCGACAATCATGGGTCGTGGGATTTGATTGATCAGATCTCTAACATCCCGTTGAAAATCAAAAACACTGTAGGAATCTTTGGGATCACGTATATCGATTAAGTGATGTGGGATACCTTCTTTTTCATCTTCTTTGATCTTGGCAGACCCAATGTCAAGCCCACGATATACTTGAACTGAATCTCCATTGATAATTTCAAATCCAAAACGCTTGGCTAGTTTAATCGATAACCCTGTTTTTCCCGAGCCCGTGGGTCCGACGATGACTACACATTTCTTCATCAGACCACCCGTTTAAACATGCGTTCGATATCATAGTTCGTTAAGCGAACGATGGTGGGTCTGCCATGGGGACAATGATATGGATTATCACAGGATGAAAGCTCAGCCATTAAATGGTTAATCTCGAGGATACTTAATGCTTTATTTGCTTTAATAGCTCCTTTGCAACTGACATCTTTGGCAAGAGAATCACGCAGTTGAGCCAAATCGATCGTGTTCTTTTCTTGTAGCATGGTCACGATGGATTCAAGGGCAATCTCAATTTCATTTTCATTGAGCCATGTAGGGATCGCGCTTAATTCATGATGAGAATCAAACTCAAAACCAAAGCGTTTCAGTTCTTCCTCATGAAGTATTAGGATGCTTTGATCTTCAGAGGTGATGGCTAATGGATGTGAAATAAACATCATCTTTGTCGCAAACTTAGGATGAGCAAGCGCTTTTGTATAATGCTCATAGCGTACCCGTTCAGCTGCAGCATGTTGATCGACGAGAAATAAACCTTCTTCGTTTTGAAATAGGAGATATGTTCCGGCAAACGTGCCCACATAAAGAAGCTCAGGTAGTCGTTTTAAGGGGATATCATTTACTAGATGACCTTCTTCAAGTAAGATATTTTCAAAGCTCATGGAAAGCGGTGTATATGATTCTTGGGGTTCATTTTTCTTGATCGTTTCAAGACCTTGAGGAATCTCATGTTTTTCCATCATTAATGCTTTTTTAACATAACCTTCGATGTGATAGGCTAAGATCATTTCATTGACAAATTTAACTTCGTATTTTTGTGGATGCACATTGACATCAAGTAGCGATGGATCGATGGTGATATGTATTAAGGCAATGGGATATTTACCAACCATCATGTAGGAATGATATCCATCAACAACCGCTTGAACAAGTGCGTAATTTTTAATAAAACGGCCATTGACAAAAATAGAAATATCTTTTTTCCGTGATCTTGCAATTGAAGGTGATAACAAATATCCCTCGATTGTCATTTTTTGAACCGTTTCTTTAAATGTAATCATTCCTTTGGTCATACGAGGACCATAGATTTGATCGATTAAACTGAAAAAATTGTGATTACCATACGTTTCCTTCACCAATTTCTGATCCATATAAAGTTGGAAACGAATCTCAGGATGCGCCAATGCAAGACGATCAAAAATATCAATAATCATCGCCTTTTCAGTTAGATCACTCTTAATGTACTTGAATCTGGCAGGTGTATTATAAAATAGGTCATTTACTTCAACGATAGTTCCTCGATTGAGTGTGGCTAATCCATCCTTGATGAAATGTCCACCTTCAACATAAACCAAGCATCCATCATGATCCTCTTGTCTTGTTTTTAGCGTGACTTTTGAAACAGAAGCGATCGCTGCGAGAGCTTCGCCACGAAAACCTAAAGTTTGAATATGTGAAAGATCAAATTCATCCTTAATCTTTGATGTCGCATGTCGATGAAATGCTAAATGAGCATCTTCTTGGTCCATGCCAACCCCATTATCAGTCACTTTAATTTGGGACATGCCCATGTCAAAAACTTCCACCGTAATGGATGTCGCATGTGCATCGATGGAATTTTCGACAAGTTCTTTGACAATGGATGCAGGTCGATCAACGACTTCACCGGCAGCAATCATATTGGCCAGTCGTTCATCCATTTGGCGAATTAAGGGCATAAGAATTCCTACTTTTTCTTCAGTATCGATTGATAATGACGGATGAGTAATAACGCATCTATGGGTGTTAAATGATCTAAATCAATGTTTTCGATATCTTCGAGTAAGGCAAGTTGATCTGGGGAGACTGATTGGATATCTTTAGTTTCATAATCGCTATAATTGAAAAGATCTAACGCTACTTTATGTTCTTTCTTTTCTAAAGCAGTCAAGATATCTTTCGATCTAGCAATTAAGCTCTTGGGGAGATGTGCAAGGGATGCCACTTGAATTCCATAGGATTTATCGGTGGTACCTTTTTCAACATGATGGAGAAAAACCATGGTATCATGTTCTTCTTTCGCTCTTACACATAAATTTGTTAATCTTGGTAAGGATTGTTCGAGTACAGTCAGTTCATGATAATGGGTTGAAAAAAGTGTTTGTGCCCCAATCACTTCATGAATGTATTCAATCATTCCTTGAGCAAGTGCCATACCATCATAAGTCGCAGTCCCACGACCGATTTCATCAAATAGAATAAGTGATCGTTTTGTCGCTTTGGTCAATGCTTCATTGGATTCCACCATTTCAACCATGAATGTGGATTTCCCTCCTGAGAGATCATCCGATGAACCAATACGGGTATAAATCGCATCATAAAGAGGTAATTCCGCTTTTTCAGCTGGGACATAACAACCGATTTGTGCCATATAAACCATCACAGCAAACATCCGCATGTACGTGGATTTCCCACTCATATTGGGTCCGGTAATTAAGAAGATTTCTCCCTCTTTCATGATGACATCATTTTCAACAAATTGGGTAAATTTCTCCACGACAGGGTGTCGACCTTTGATGATTCTCACATCCCGAGAGTGATGAAGTTTAGGTCGTACATAACGATATTTTTCTGCTAATATCGCTAAATCCAAAAATACATCGACTTCAGCAATCCGATTAGCGAGTTCTTGCAGGCTTACCGTGTAGTTCATGACAAATTCACGAATCTCTTTAAAGATCTCATATTCAAGGTCAATCGCACGTTCTTTCGCGTGAAGTAAATCATCTTCTTTTTGCTTAAGTTCTGGCGTAATATAACGTTCAGAATTGGCTAGGGTTTGTTTTCGTTCATAGCCAAATTCATCTTTCACAAACTGACTATTGCCTTTGGATACTTCAATATAGTAACCAAAAACACGATTATACCCAACCCGCAAATTTTTGATACCCGTTTTTTCACGTTCATTGGATTCAAATTCAGAAAGCCATGTTTGACCATGGAGATCAATATCTCTTAATTCATCAAGTTTTGGATCGAATCCCTCGCGAATGATCCCCCCGTCCTTAAGTCCGAGTGGAGGTTCTGGATGGATCGCTTTGGTTAAATACTCACATAATGATTCATGGGCATCCATGGATAGAACAAGTTGATCAATCATGGGTTTTTGATAAAGTTTTAACGCTTCTTTGAGTTCAGGGACATGGGTCAAGGTGTCTTTCAATTGTATAAGGTCACGTGCATTCACCGAATTAAATGCGACTCTTCCCACAATACGATTAATATCATAGATATAGGCAAGATGCCCTTTGACGGTTTCTCTTGGTTGATAAAGTGAAAATGCATCGATCATGTCATAGCGATGATTTAAGGCATCCATGTCATCAAGGGGATGATTAAGATATGATTTGAGAAGGCGGGATCCCATGGCTGTCTCACAGTGATCTAGCCAGTATAACAGAGTGGTTTGTGGTTGATTTGTGTTAGATTGATCGATTTCTAAGTGACGTTTTACACGATAGTCTAAATGCATATGCCCTTCTTGATGAATGATAAAGAAGGGACGCAAATGGGCAATCATTTGTTTTTGTGTCGTTAATAAGTAGTTAAGTAGATGAGACGCGGCACGTCTTTCTTCTTTCGTTAATCCTTGTATAGCTTGATGATCAACCAGATGGTATTGGTCTGAAAATGACACCAATCGCTCGGTTTGGGTTAATTTTTCGACAAACTTATCATCAAAATGAGGAGGAAGAACGATCTCATGCATGTCTAAACTAAAAATGAGGTCAAGAGCTGAACCTTTATCTAATCCTACAGCTTGAAAAGCTTCTCCTGTTGAGATATCGACATAGGATAGAATATATCCCTCTTCTGTGAGGAGAAGGCTTGCGATAAAATTGTTTGTTTTCGCATCAAGTATTCCTTCTTCCAAAATGGTCCCAGGAGTAATTAAACGGACAACTTCTCTTTTGACGAGTCCTTTACCGGGTTCGGTGACTTGCTCAACAATCGCAATCTTAAAGCCCTTTTCAATTAGCTTCTGAATGTATGGTTTTACGGAGTGAAATGGAACACCACACATGGGAACTTTTTGTCCAGCATCACGCGAGGTCAGTGCAATCTCTAATACTTTCGAGGCCAAAATGGCATCATCAAAGAACATTTCATAAAAGTCACCTAATCGAAAAAAGACTAACGCGTCCGCGTAGTCTTCTTTGATGGTTAAGTATTGTTGCATCATGGGGGTAAATTGTAGTTTATCCATGGGTGTTCCCCTTCGAAAAAATTTGTTTAGCCGAGAATGCTTGCTAATAGATCAAGGTAATGCTGTAAGAGTCCCTTACCAGCAATTTGAATGCTGTTCAAGAAGTTAGAAATGCCTTGTAAGAATGCAAGATCGGTAAAGTATTCTAATAGACCATAGAGGGCAAAGAGAATCACTGCAACCACGAAAACAATGATGACCAGCTTGAGGATGACTTTCGTAAAGAAACGCCATAATCCTTTACCTATCTTCTTGATGGCTCTGATTTCTGCAGGAGGTAGGTCGTCTTTGTCAGTCCCGATGGTAGACTGAGCTTTTTTCTCTTCGATGAATTTTTCACGTTCAGAAGCTTCGTCTCCCTTTATAATCTTTTTCAACGATTTGGGATCGCCATAGAACTCAGCCGTATTAAGGACGACAGGTTCAACTTTGACTTGCTTTTTGGGTACGGAAACTGAGGTTTCTTCAGGCTTAACCGCTTCTTCAACAGCTACTCTGAGCGCTTTGATTTCAGAAATCAAACCCGATAAGTCGACATTAGAGGAAACATACTGAACAGGACCCTGAGGGCTTGATTTGGGTTGTTCTTTGACTTTGTTAAAGACAGGTTCTTCTTCAACAACCGTTTGGACCTCTTCAATCACTTCTTCAGTGACCACTTCTTCGACAATTTCTTCTGTTGGAACTTCTTCATTCGGAAGTTCTTCTATCGAGAATTCTTCATCTACTTTTTCTTCAACGATGACTTCAGCAGGTTTTTGTTCTTCGACATGACGTTGAACTTCTTCAACTTCTTTTTCATAAACCTGTGGCGAATCTGGAACAAAATAAGCTTCTTTTGTTTCTTTTGCGTTGGCTAGAATATATTCAATAATTTCTTCTTTTTTGAGTTCAGTGGAAGCCTTGATATCATGATCAATCGCGAAACGTTGCATCACAATGACAGACATCGCACGAATTTGTGTTTCTAGTTCTTCAGTGTGCTGACCGCGATCTTTAAGTTCTCTCACGATGATATCTGCAAGTTCGGTTTTCTTCAATCTACGCGGAACATCCACACCATATTTTGAACCGAGATCCCGAATTTCATTTAGGGTAGAGCTCTTATAGAGAACAGGTCTGAATTTTTGTGGTGGAAGTCCATCAATACGACCTAAAGAGTCGTAGAAAATACTCGATATTTCACGATTATAAGTTTTCATGCTGGGTAGTTCAAGACCCACAGCTTTGACATGTGCCATGGAGGCATCAACTAATTTTTTAACATCTTTCGGTAGAACTTTCTTCTCAACCATGTAGGATAATAAGTCAGTCCAAAATTCTTCTAAGAAGTCCTTATCAAGCATCGGATCATCAAAAAAGATGAGTAGGTTTTCTAGTTGTGTTTCAGAAAATTCGGTGAACCATGAAAGACGATAATTCAGCTCATCCGCCAACGTTAATCGCGACTTTCTTGTTTCAATGACTTTCTCACGTAAGACTTCACGGAGGACAAACATACGCAATTCCCGAGGAATGGTTAATCCGATTTCAAAGAAAAATTGCTTAACCTGATTTGCAGGTAAATAGATCAGCGTTTTTAAAATATCATCGATCTTCAATTCTTTATTTCCAACGACTACCAAACTTTCTCTGGTTAATCTTGCCATAGTAAAACCTCCATTCACTTCTTTATTTCATCATACAATGAAATGGGCTTTTTTACAAGTTTTTTATCTTATTTCCAAAGAAAACAGCCCTATAAGGGCTATCATCATTCAAAATCTTTCTCGATTCCATCTTCAATGATCTTAACGATCGATTGTATCATCTCGTTGATGTCGCTTTGTAAGGCCAAATACTCTGACATTAGAGGATAGGATTCAATGGTCTGGTAGAGATGATCAAACTTCGCTTGAAACGCTTCAATCGCTTGCGTTTTCCCAATCTCTTTCGCATTTACAAGTTGCTTCTGAACGGCTTTTAACTCATTGAATTTCCCTTTGAGTTCTTTATGATTATTGATAATCTCTTCAATCTTTTTGTAACGGACTATTGAAGGATGTTCTTGAATCATTTGAAGAAGCTTTTCTTTTTCGCTCATGCGAGTTCACCGAGTAAAAACCAAGTCTTTGCTTGTGTGATTCTCACAGGAACAATCTTGCCAATGAGTGCAGGATCTCCTTTAAAATTGACTAATTTATTGTGTTCACTATAACCAGCAAGCACGGTGTCATCATATTTGGATACACCATCAACTAAGACATGAACAATCTGATCTAAAAATCGCATATTCCCCTTTAAATAACCTTCATTGATACGCTCATTTAGAATATATAAGCGTTGCTTTTTTACATCTTCAGGTGTGTTATCTTCATATTTTGCTGCCGGAGTGCCTTCGCGTTTTGAAAAGACAAAAGTAAATGCTCCTTCAAATTGTGCACGATCAACAAGATCAAGTGTTTCCATAAAATCTTCTTCAGTTTCTCCTGGGAAACCTACGATGATATCCGTAGTGACAGAAATGCCAGGGACTGTGGTCTTTAATTGATTGAGTCGATCTAAATAACTATCCTTGGTATAATGGCGGTTCATGCGTTTAAGTACGGTGTTACTTCCTGATTGCACAGGAAGATGGAAAAACGGCATGACGTGGGTGCAATCTCTCATTGCTTCCATGGTCTTCAAATCAAGATCATGAGGGTGTGATGTGGTAAAACGTATGCGGTTTATTCCTGTTTGATCAAGATCTCTTAATAGATCACCAAATGTATAATCGGTCTCTTTGATATCTTTTCCGTATGCATTCACATTTTGTCCTAAGAGGGTCACCTCTTGATATCCTTGCTTAACGAGTTCACTCACTTCGCCGATGATTTCTTCTTTCGATCTAGAGCGTTCCTTTCCTCGTGTGTAGGGGACAATGCAATACGTACAAAATTCGTCACATCCAAACATGATATTAACCCATGCCTTAAATTGATGTTGACGTACTTTGGGTAAATTTTCGATAATCTCTCCCTCACGTGAGAAGACTTCGATGACACGTTCTTTGTTGAACATGGCTGTTTCTATATACTCAGGTAACTTATGGATGTTATGTGTTCCAAAAACAATGTCTACATGTTGATATTTCTTTAAGACACGTTCAACGACATTTTCTTCTTGAGCCATACATCCTGCTAATCCTAAAATAAGATCGGGATTTTGACGTTTATAACTTTTTAAGCGACCTAGTTCGCCCCATATACGACTTTCTGCGTTTTCACGAATCGCACATGTATTAATAATAATGACATCAGCATCGCTTTCTTCATGTGTCGCCTTGAAACCCATCAGTTCTAAAATACCAGCCATTGTTTCACTGTCTGCTTCGTTTGCCTGGCAACCGTAGGTGTCTATCTTATAAGTCTTGCCTAAACCTATTTTTTGGTGGGCATCGTTCATATCAAATTGTAATTCTTCAATGGTTGTTTTAGTTCTTTTTCTCGCCTGCTTTAAGTCAGGTTTAAAATACTTATCTAAGTCAATGTTGTTCATTTCATCACCGTGTTCTATTATACAGCAAAAAACAGTGTGGTCTACACTGTTTCGCTTTCAATGTGAATTCTTTCAATCGTTTTTTTAACAAAATCTAAACTGACAGCATTGAGTTGTCTTGGCCCTTCTGCAACCTCGTTAGGAATAGAAAAACCATTTAAAAACCGGTTGATGACGATTTGTTTATCGACACCAATCACACCATCTCTAGGTCCTGTCATTCCAACATCTGTCATATAAAGGGTCCCTTTGGGTAAGGCTCTTTCATCAGCTGTCGGGATGTGTGTATGGGTTCCAATCACTGCTGATACACGTCCATCAAGATAATGACCTAACGCCACTTTTTCAGAGGTTGCTTCAGCATGGATATCAACAAATACATAATCAGCTGGATTCTCTTGAATAATCTGGTCAATTCCCGTGAATGGGCATTGAACTTGGGGATTCATGAACGTTCTACCTAATGCATTGATGACTAATACCTTTTTCCCATTGAAATTCATCGTGATAAACCCGCGACCTGGGGCTTCACGAAAATTAAAAGGGCGAACGATGTTGGCATCATCAATAAAATCGAAAAGTTCTTTTTGACCCCAAACCCAGTTTCCCATCGTGATCATATGAACGCCAGCAGTCATCAGTTCTTTGTAGATTTTTTGTGTAATTCCCCGTCCATGAGCGACATTTTCGGCATTACAAATGACCAAATTGGGTTTATAGGTTTCCTTTAATGTGGGCAGATAAGTAAGTAACATCTCTAACCCTGGACGACCATACAGATCGCCAATAAATAATATTTTCATGCTTTCAACTCTTTCTAACAAAAAGAGGCCAGAGCCTCTTATTTTGCAATGTCAGTGGCACGTGTTTCACGAATGACAGTGACTTTAATGGTACCTGGATACGTCATCTTTCCTTCGATTTGTTCTTTGATTTCACGTGCAATCTTGAATGTTGATAAATCATCGATTTGTTCTGGCTTAACAATCACGCGAACCTCACGTCCTGCTTGGATCGCATACGATTTTTCAACACCTGGAATTTCATTGGAAATGGCTTCTAATTGTTCCAATCGCTTGATATAGTTTTCCATGGATTCAGAGCGGGCACCGGGGCGTGCAGCGGAAAGTGCATCTGCTGCAGCAACCAAGATTGCTATGATCGATTCTGGTTCTTTATCTCCATGATGCGACGCGATGGCATCGACCACTTCTTTGGGTTCTTTATAACGATTGACAATATTGACACCGATTTCGACGTGACCGCCTTCAATTTCATGGTCAACAGCTTTACCGATATCATGGAGCAATCCTGCACGACGTGCTAAGAATTCATCCTCACCAATTTCCACAGCAAGTTTTCCGGCAAGGAAAGCTGCTTCAATGGAATGCTTCAATACATTTTGGCCATAACTTGTTCTAAAACTTAAGCGACCAAGTAATTTCACTAAATCTGGGTGAATCTTACCGATACCTGTCTTAAAGACAGCATCCTCGCCTGCTTCGCGAATAAACATATCCACTTCCACACGCGCTTTTTCTACGACTTCTTCAATACGACCTGGATGAATACGTCCATCCGAGACTAAGGTACTAAGTGCACGCTTAGCAATTTCACGTCTAATAGGATCAAACCCTGATAATACTACAGCTTCAGGGGTATCATCGATGATAAGGTCAACACCGGTTAATGCCTCAATGGTGCGAATATTACGTCCTTCGCGACCAATGATACGACCTTTCATGTCATCATTTGGAAGATCAACGACTGAGACTGTTCTTTCTGTAGTAGTCTCACTTGCGTATTTTTGAATCGCAAGAGCCAATAACTGTTTAGAACGACCATTGACTTCATTTTTCGCTTTTTCTTCTTCATCTCTAATATAGGTTGCGATTTCATCAGAGATAGACGCTCTGACACGTTGCATGATAATTTCTCTAGCTTCCTCTACAGTTAGCCCAGAGATCTCCATCAATTTTTCTTCTTGCTGTTTTAAGACTTCTTCCGCTTTGCTATTTAATTGTTCGAGTTGATTTCTCTTTTCTTCGAGTTTTTCTTCGCGAAGAGCTAATGTTTCTTCACGTTTGTCAAGATGTAGGGCACGGCGATTTAATGTATCTTCACGCTGTGAAACCTTGTTTTCAAGGTTGAGCACGACTTGACGGCGTTCGCGCACATCATTATCAAATTCCTTGCGCAACGCGAAAATCTCTTGTTTAGCTTCTAAAACACTTTCTCTTTTGGCTTTTTCGGCTTCTTTTTTTCCGTCTTCAACAATTTTTTCAGCGGTGGCACGGCTTGTCTTTAGATTCTTTTCGTGATGCCAGACACGAATGAAATATCCTCCAATAAGCGCGCCAACGATTAGCAAACCGGAGATGATGCCTTCAACAGCATTGAGTGCTACTAATAGCATTCTAACACCTCCATAGTTTATTTAAAAAACAACAGATATACTCATATTGTCTTAATCTTACTGCATTCAATTAATTATACCCTATTTTTGGTAGTTAAGTCAACGATGAAAGACCTTAAGTTTCCTCTAGATTCAAGATTCTTTAATTGTGAGAAATCATGGGAGATTAAGCATGTTGACTAAATCTTTCAAGTATACGACAAATCATTTACTTCATTCAATTTTGTCATCTTTCATGTATAATAGAGAATGAAACATTTACACTAAAGGAGTTTACCTGATGGCAAAATTATCAACCGAAGCTATGAAGCCTTCATTCTGGGCTTGGATTCATCTTAATAGAATTAAAATCGCACTCATTCTTTTCCTAGTTGTCGTTCCAGTCACATTAGCCTTGATCATCTACACAGGCACTTATGCGAATGGTCGACGTGTTCATTTTGATGCAGAAGTCACTCAAAGCACTATCTTCATTAATGATTTTGTCGCACCTGATGACATCGATGCACTCGAATTATCCATTCAATGGACGGAACTAAAACATCCCACTGAAGATGAAACAGGAACGCTCACTGGTGGTTACTATCGTTTCAATATCCTTTATACACCAAGAACCAATTATGAGATTATTTCAGTTTCAGCGACACCTGTTCTAAAGACTCCTTGGACAGACCAACAAGTGATTGGTACCCGTTCTACCGTAACGACCACAAATCGCTCATTCACCCTAATTTATAACGAAGATTTACCGCTTAGACCCCTGTGGTTCGTGACAGTCAATGAACCCAATCTCTATTTAAAAGTCGAGTATACATTTATCACCGCTTCCAATCAAGTGACGAAAACCGTCTATGTGGCATTCCCACTTCATAATTTAAACCCTGATAAAGTCGTTTCATAATGTAGACAATCCCCATGATTGTCTTCTTTTTTAGGAGGAAACATGACACAAATTCAACACCAAAGCATGATCATTGTTGCTGCTATATCATTCATCGTCGTCATTGTGATGAATGTTTTAGCAAATAGTTTACCTCTTGGTGGTGTCACCACAGGTGCAGTCTCATATCGCTATCCCAATTTATTTCAACCTTCAGGAATGACGTTTTCGATTTGGGGAGTGATTTACCTTTTGCTTGGGTGGTTCACCATCTCACAGCTCTCAACGCTCAATCAACCTTTGGTAGAACGCGTTGATGCATCCTTTTATCTCAACCTTTTGTTTGCAATCAGTTCTATTTTTAATGTTTTGTGGCTGATATCGTGGCATTATGATCGTATCATGTTATCGATGATCATGATGGTAGTCCTACTGATTAGTTTATTAATCGCAACCCATTATGCAATGCCTCTAAAGGGAATAAATGCTATCGCTTTCTCAGTATATCTAGGATGGATTTGTGTTGCTACGATCGCGAATGCAACGATTACACTGGTTTCCTTAGGTGTTGCTTCATTTTCAAATTTATCGATTGTCCTCACCATACTCATCCTTGTCATCGGTGTAGCTATTGGTAGTATATATGCTCTTAAAAATAACAATCTTGCGTTTGCCATTGTTTTCTTATGGGCATATCTTGGAATCTTTATTAGGCATTCGAGTGGTGAATCTCTCACGAGGACCTATCCCATAATCCTATACTCAACAGGTGGACTTCTTCTGATGTTGCTTATTCTAAACATCATCATAGGTTTACGAATCCTCAAGTAAAAAAATAGCCAGCAAGTTCAGTTTGCTGGTTATTTCTTTTATTTGGTAATATCCAAATGGATACGTCCATCTTTAATTTCAACAATGCGATCCGCTTTTTCAGCGATGTGACGATCATGGGTGATGATAATAAATGTAGTTTTATATTTTTGATTGATCTCACGAAGCAAATCATAGACTTGTTCTGTGGTATCACTATCAAGATTTCCTGTAGGCTCATCCGCTAAGATGATTTTAGGTTGATTAATCAGTGCACGAGCAATAGCGACACGTTGTTGTTGCCCACCTGACAAATTGATAGCTAAATTATTCTTGCGGTCTTTTAAACCCACGATATCTAAAAGTTCATTCGCTCGATTAACAATTTCCTCATTGATCGGCTTTTTTGAAATTCGGTAAGGCATCAATACATTCTCTAAAGCGGTAAACTCTGGAAGTAAATAGTGGAACTGGAAGATGAAACCGATCATTTCATTGCGCAGATTGGAGAGTTCATCTTTAGACATATCCTGTGTTCGCTTTCCGTTAATCAAAACTTCACCAGATGTCGCTTTATCCAATGTACCGATGATATTTAGCAATGTACTTTTCCCTGATCCTGATTGACCAATAATCGATGTGAAAGATGACTCTTCAATCGAAAGTGATAAATCAAAAACGACTTGTGTAGGATTCTTGGTTTGAACACCATAGATTTTATTGATTTGTTTTAATTCTACGACATTAGGCATTGCGGATCACCTCAATTACAGTCATCTTAGAAGATTTAATCGCAGGAATAAGCGATGCTAATGTTGAAGCAATCAAGGCGATTGCAGCAGAAAGTGCAATAAATCCTAAATTGATGGATAGCGGAACTACCGGGCTTCCATCAGGATTAAGGGCAAAGGTCGTAAAGGCATAACTCAACCCTAAGCCCAACAAGACACCACCCATGGCACCAAAGATTCCTAAGATAAAGCCTTCTGATAAGAATACATAAGAAGCATCACGATCTAAAATTCCCATTGCTTTCATAATACCTATCTGTTTGGATTTTTGCATCACGGTTATCGCAAGTGTCGATGAAATCCCGAGCACAACAGAGATGATGACGAATACTTGTATCATCAAAGATGAGATGCTTTGACCTTGTAGACCTGATAATAGTGAAGCATTTTCACTCATCCAATTGGTCGTAACCAAGTTCATATCGATCAATGATTGATCAATCATCAGTGCGAGTGCTTCAGCTTCAAATTCATCCGTTAGTTGAGACTCAATACTCGAGACACCAACTTCTCCGATGATGTTTTGTAAAGTTGATATCGTGCCAATACCCCAAGATTGATTGATCGCACTCACTTCAAAATCAAAGAATCCCACAATCGTTAATGTCCGTAGCCCAAATGGTGTTTCAAAAGTAATGGTTTCATTAAGAGCTAAATCTAGCTCATCTTTTATCCCTATTCCTAAACTGATTTCATCCATTGCATCAGGGAGTTGTCCTTCAACAAGTCTTTGGTCGAATTTATAGATTTGATTGGCTTGATCGAAAGAAAAACCTCGATAGAGAATCTCTTTCTTTTCACTGCCCTTTTCCAAAATACCTCCCAAATCGAGGACTGGAGAGACCACCTTAATGAAGTCACTTGATGATGAAAGCGTCGTGACGGCTTCATCGATGTTTGTGATTAAGCTATCATCTTCCTTGATCACGGTGATGTGAGAGGCAGATCCAATGGTGGTATCGACTAAACTTTCTTGAAGTCCAGTAATCAGAGATCCGATGAAGACTTGAACAGATACACCCACAGAAATACCTAAGATGATAATAAATGTTTGACGCTTAGCAGAACTCAAAAAGCGCCATGCAATTTGAAAAGCGAGTCTCATTGCTTGGTCACCTTCTTACTAAAAGCTTTTAGATCATCAAGGCTTTGCAAGATTGCATCATAGGTCAAGTGCTCAATATTGTGCGGATTCTTAAATGCTTGTCCACCTAAAATGATGCCAACTTCGGGAAAGAATCGTTTGATTTCATCCGTGGTCTGTTTGGTAACAACCAAGTTGTACGGATTAGTTACCGAGAGTGCGACATAGTCTGGATGATAGGTGCGAATTGCAGAAAGAATTTCAGTTTTTGGGGTGTTTGCTCCAATATAATGCGCATCAAAACCTTCTAATAACATAAAATGGGTATTCATGATGGCACCGATCTCGTGATATTCAAATGCTGGTGTTAAAACCACAATTTTGATCCCATTGTTAGGTTTATTTTCCATGCGTTTTAACACATGTAGGTAACCAATCTCTAAAATGGTACGAATGATGGATGTACGGAAGTGCTCTTTCCAAATACAGATATCTTCATCGTCGACATCACATTCAAACAAAATGAGCGATGGTGCTAAAAAGTTGAGATAGAGTTCTTCTAAGCTTAAATGATGAAGATCAAGGAGTTCAGTTGCAAATTTCACAGCACCTGGTTTATCTTCATTCTTGAGATAATTTAAAAAAGTTTGAAATAATTCATGGTTCATAAACTTTCCTCCCTCAATGAGATGTTCATAAAAATTATAACACTTTATTTATAATTTTTTTATCATTTGCTCTCTGAATTAAACAAAGATAATTATGTGAAAATATCAAAAAAAGTCAGCATCAAGTCGTGCTGACTTTAAAAGATTTACATGATTATTTAGAGTAACTTATATGGTAATGATCAAGAACTGCTTGATAGATTTCTTTAAATGCATCTGCATTTTTTTCGATATAGGCCTTGGCATTTTCACGTCCTTGGCCAATCTTCTCATTCTTATACGCAAACCATGCGCCACTCTTTTGAATGATGTCAAGTTCAGATGCCAAATCGATGAGTTCACCCGATTTAGAAATCCCTTGACCAAAGATGATATCTACAGATACGCTCTTGAATGGGGGTGCCACTTTGTTTTTGACCACTTTAATGTTGGCTTTATTTCCAACGATATCCGTCGCATTCTTAATCGCTTCACCACGTCTGATTTCTAGACGAACCGATGCATAAAACTTTAATGCGCGACCACCTGGTGTCGTTTCAGGATTACCAAACATCACGCCAACTTTTTCACGAATTTGGTTGATGAAAATAGCGATTGTACCTGCTTTAGAAATCGCACCAGATAATTTTCTCATCGCTTGGCTCATGAGTCTTGCTTGTAAACCGACATGAGAGTCACCCATTTCACCGTTAATTTCGGCTTCTGGAACAAGAGCAGCAACAGAGTCAACCACCACGGCATCCACAGAACCACTGCGGATTAATGCTTCGGCGATTTCTAGTGCTTGTTCTCCAGTATCGGGTTGCGATAAGATGAGATTATCTACATCAACCCCTAAAGCACGCGCATATTTCGGATCAAGGGCGTGTTCCGCATCGATGAATGCGACATAGCCACCTTGCTTTTGAACTTCAGCGATCGCGTGCAACGCTAACGTTGTTTTCCCCGATGATTCAGGACCGTAGATTTCAATAATTCGTCCTTTGGGATAACCTCCGATGCCTAATGCGATGTCAAGACCTAACGATCCTGTAGGAATGGCTTCTACAGACCGTTCTGCTTCATCGCCTAAGCGCATGACGGCTCCTTTCCCGTATTGTTTTTCAATTTGTTTCATGGCCGCCTCTAGGGCTTGTGCACGTTTATCTTTATCGATCATGACTGTACCTCCGTCTTATGATAGTGATAGATGAATAGCTTTACTTTAAATACTCTCAAGGATAACCGCACGATTTTTGAAAAGGTAGTCAAGACCACTGATCAAGGTGAAGGCGATAGCTATCCAAAAGATAACGTCTGCGATGATTGTTGGGAGTAAAAAATCATTAAATAGCATGAGAGTTAAGGCCAGCATTGTCGAGGCTGTTTTTGCCTTACCAAAGGGTGATGCAGCGATCACTTTTCCACGTTCGATTGCGAGTAGTCTCACACCTGTTATAGCAAATTCTCTGATGATGACAATCATAACGGCCCACAAAGGAACACGGTCGGGTGTTAACATCATTAAATAGAGAAAGGCTACCATGACCAATACTTTATCCGCGATGGGATCAAGAAACTTACCGAATGTTGTAATCTGTTGATATTTTCTTGCAATATAACCATCGAGAAAATCAGTAAATGATGCGATTACGAAAAGAAGTGCAAAAATAAACTGATCGAGGGATAACCCCAAAAACCCCATGGGTTCTTTTAAGCCATCAATATAAAGGACGATGATCATAACTGGAATCATCGCAACCCTTAGTAATGTTAATTTATTGGCTGTTGTCATGGATTCTTACCTTCCTAATCTCTATGATTATTTTACCATATTATTGCGTTAACTGTTGCATTTTAACAATGCTTTTGATACAATGGTTTTGCGAACACTGGAGGTGAAATTATGGCTAATATCAAACAACAAATCAAACGTAACAAAACCAATGAAAAACGTCGTTTACAAAACGCTTCGTTCAAGTCATCCGTTAAAACTGCATTTAAGGCTGTGGAAAAAGCTGTCTCGGCTCAAGAAAAAGAAAAAGCAGTCGAAGCATTGTCATTTGCACACAAGAAGCTTGACAAGGGTCTCGCTAAAGGCATCTATCACAAGAACTTCGTCGCTAGACATAAATCGCAACTTGCTAACTTGGTAAATACCCTTTAAAAAAATAAGGCACAGTGTGTCTTTTTTTTTAGCTATTTTCGATTTCGCGGTAGCCACCCTTTTGTGCGATGTAACGAACGTGGGGTAGACGTATGCCTGATAATCCGTAATTGCTATTGTATCCGATGACGTTGACGTATTTAGTGATGTTGTTTCTTTCGAGTGCCATTTTCGTCAAAGCTTCATAGGTCGCCTTGATGTCATCAAGCGCACGGTGTGTATTAGGAACACTCACCTGATATGTTTGAACGCAAGATTCAAGGCGATGGGGAAAGCGGTGACGATCTTTATAGATCGCCATCACGTCTAAAATATCGTTTCTGATACTATAAAGTGGACTATAAAATTTTCTAAATAATGATTGAAGAAACAGAAGATCAAACTGAATGTTATAGGCAATCAGTAAGGTCTTTTCGTCTTTATAGAGTTCAAATAACCGTTGAAAAGCTTCTTCTTGGGTAATCCCATCACGAAGTAACATTTCATCGGTGATATGAGTGATTTCAGTGATCTTTGGTGAAAGTGGGCGATCTGCCATAACTAAAGACTCAAATTCATGCGTGATCATGTATTCACCTTGAATCTTTTCGAGGACAATCGCTCCAATTTCAATAATTTGATCGGTGAAACCATTAAGCCCCGTGGTTTCAAAGTCAAACAGTAAAACACGATCGTGATTCAGCATATTAAGCTCCTAACAAGTAGAGTTCCAACCCCAGTTTTTTATCAATTTTCCCACTCTTGATGTCATAATCGAGTTTGGATAACTTCTTTAAATGGTTTTCAAGTTGATTAAAGGGGATAGCTTGGGCATTTTTGACGAGATAATAGGCACGGCCACTCTTGATGTGAAAGTGCTCGGCGATTTGATCTTGTCGATATCCTTTGTCCAAAAGTAACTTGGTGTGCATCAGTTCTCTAACTTTTGCCACAATGTTATTGAGGATACGCAAAGGATCCTCGTTTCTTGCGATTAAATCATAAAAGATTTCGATGGTTTTCGTTTGATTTTTTGCTAATAAAGCATTAGTGAGTTCGAAAATATTTTCTTCAAGGTTTCTTGACACTAACAAAAGAACGGCTCTTTCCGTAATTTCTTTGGTTT
>CALMNM010000017.1 GCA_937868795.1 uncultured Acholeplasma sp. | reverse complement strand
AAAACCAATGGATCTTGCAGCTTCAAGTTGTCCTGAATCGATACCATTAATCCCAGATCGTATGACTTCTGCGATATATGCTGTTGTGTTTAATGTAACGACAACAAAACCAGCTGTTAGAGGTTCCCAATAAGGTATGTTAAACCGTGATAATCCATAATAAAAAATCATGGCTTGCACAATCATGGGTGTACCTCTAAAAACAGTGACATATAGATAGGTTAAAATGTGTCCCATCTTCTTTAACATACGAACCCAAAAGACATCACGTTTCAAATCGATTTTCTGCATGCGAATAATGGTGAGCACTAAAGATAAAAGAAATCCTCCAAGTGTGCCTACAATAGATAGTAGTAATGTGATCATCACCCCTCTTAAGATGAGTGAATCATAGGTTTTTAGTAAATATAAAACCGTTTGAAAAAACTCATCTTTTGGGGGTATCTGTGTGTAGATCATATCTTATGGTTGTCTATTGATGGCTTGTGTCATCCAAGTTTCTCGTTCTTCAGTTGAAATCCCTGATAAGATGTCATTAATCGCATCTCTAAGGGCTGTATCGACTAAACGAAGAGCAATCGATACAATCACATCTTCTTCTGTGACTGTAAAGCCTTGACCATCTTCAAATTGGACGATCGATAAGGATTCTGTGACTTGTGTCATTGCTATAGCAACCGGTAATTCTGCAACAAATGCATCTGCTGTTCCTGATACGACTTCTTGAAGTAAGAAATTATAACTTGATAGTGGTTCTAAATGATTAACATTTGCTATTTGATCGATAAGACCATCTTGTAAAGTCCCTGATTGTGCAACCACTCTAGCTCCTGAAAAATCTGATAAAGAAGTCGCATTTGCATAAGCACCACTATTTGATACGACCATGACTTGTTCAGAACGATAGTATTCATCTGTAAATAAAACCGTTTGAGCACGTTCGGGTGTTGGACTCATTCCTGCAATAATTAAATCAATATTTCCACTCTCAAGTGATGGAATAAGTCCATCCCAATCAACAGCTTTGATGACGAGTTCTGCATTTAGACCATCTGCGATTTGTTGAGCTATCATCACATCATAA
>CALMNM010000016.1 GCA_937868795.1 uncultured Acholeplasma sp. | reverse complement strand
AATGTGCCATCTTGAATGAACGCATTAAATACTCCATTCATTAGCATGGCAATCGCCATCAATGATCCGAAGACAATGGATGCCTTAAGCACAGAAGACCACTTAAGTTTGACATGATTTGCTAATAAACCTACACCAAGAATGGTCATTCCCCCGTGATGCACCATGGTTTGAATGTTAATTCCCGTGGTTTGGACAAACACAGTTGCAGGATAAATCATCACCGCTGCACCTGCAAACAAACCGAAGGTTGCAAGAAAACTGATCATTGCTTCTTTGATCACTTTATTTTTTGTTAGCCCTGCAGCTAAAGCAATATACATCGGTGTTGAGCAAAATTGAAAAGGAAAAGCATACCATTGATAATTCCAATTTGCTTGATAGCTAAAGATGAGCTGCTTGTAGAGTTCAAATATAAGTAAGGTGATGGAAAAGATAATCAAGACTTTATTTAGTTTCTTCTCTTCCATACCTTTTAATCGTGTCACTGAGATGATGGATCCTATAATCACTAAAATGACTGATACATAGTGAAACCATGACGATTGTAAATTCCCATAAAGCGCAGGTTGATTCATTTGTCCGTTTAAAAATTCGAGTAGTGCTTGCATACATGATGTCCTTTGTTTCGTAATTACTTCACTTATTATAGCACAATGTTCTTGCATGTGGACTCGATAATTGTGCATGCTATCTTGATTTACAAGTGATAACGATATCTTAGTTGCTTGATGGACACAAGAAATACGTAATATCTGAATACTGGTTAATATTGACTAAGTGAGTCTACTTTACTTCAAAATACGTCCAATCAATTTTATTGTATTCCATGATATCTGATGACTTCGTAAAGCCATATTTTTCATAGAACTCAATCGCATCCTCATTGACACATAAATACATGGCAATATCTTTTTCGCCACCGGCCACTTGATGTGCCTTTTGTAGCAGTTTGGAGCCTATGCCCAACTTGGTATATCTTCGATCAACCCCAAGATCGGTGACAAATAGCCAATAACTGAAATCGGTGATCCCAAAACAAACACCAATGATCTCGTTGTTAGGTGCTGTAGCTACAATAGAGATTTGACATGAGTTCACCAGTCTTTGAATTCTTTCATCAAATCGTTCTTTGGGATATTGTTTTCCAAGATCTGTTCTTTTTAAAAACTCAAGATATTCGTCTTTCGTCAATCTTTTTTCGATAATTTGATAATTATCCATATGCATCACCTCATCAAGAAAATGTGATTATTATATCCTTTTATGCATCTAAAATAGCAAATCAATCCCAAAATAATGGTATGTTTGGGTAGATGACATCGATTCTATGACCATCAAATCTTGATCTAAAAAAGAGATAATAATAATCCAAATATCCATATGTTAGATTATACCCTCGATTATCCTTAACTTCGGAATTGTAGTAGTCGATAACATATCCAAAATTGACGCTTCGAATAGTAATAAGTTCATTCAATGATTGATTGTTTTCTAAGTATATGGAATCATCGATACTTGAACGATAGATTGTAAGTTTTCTGACTGAATCCACGATGTCAGATCCTTTAAATGTATGCTCGTTTTGCATGAGTGGAATTCCCTCAAAATCGTTGTACAATGTTCCCAAGTCATAAGGTGAGTATCTCCAGTGGAAATAAGCTTCAATATGATCTTCCTCCATCGTGACAGAAAATCTCGATTCACTATCCGTAAGTGTCGTGATATTTCCATCGCTGATTTGTGATACTTGTTTTGTATAGCTTAAGAATGAATCATTGGCTGGGAATGTATAAACAATTTCGTACTCATAATGATTCGTTGAAATTAATGTTCTTGTTGATGTTGTATTATATCGATATGCTTCTTCAGGAGCAAACTCATGATGGTTGGTGATATCAAAATCGGTATCACCTAATAAAATATTCTCAGAATCGGAGTATGAATCTTGAACTGATGTGAATGTATTGAGTGAATATGTATTTGTAGTGGTCAATCGTCTTGAGTAGATTTCGAGGATGTTTTGTGGGTTAGTTAGATCATTATAGGTGAGTGTACTCTGTAAATCATAAGTTAAGATTCTATGCTGATCATCATACGTGATCCATATGTCTGTCAATGATTGAAGAGTTTTGGAACTATCCTCTAATATTTCAATAAATTGTAGTTGAAGTATCGATGGGTCATTTTGAACCACGATGACCTCTGGTACGTTGAGCGAGATCTGATTTGAATAAATCAGGTTGTGATAGTGATCATAATAGACACTCTCAAAATACAGCGGCTTTCTATCTATATTCAGGAGATTAGATTCAGGTGTGACAATTAAAGCGATGATTGGAAGCACGAGTAAACATACGGCTAAGTCAACGATTGGGTTGATTAACTGAATGAATTTTTTGTGTTCTTTAATGCCTTTCACTAAGCTTACTGTACTGATCATCGACGTGATCAATAACGATAAACTTAGGGTTACCAATTTAAAAATATTCAACAACGGATCGTATTTTCTTATAGAAATAAGAACAAAAAAGGTAATCATGGATAAGATGGCTACTATAATCGCAATTATTTTATGTTTATTGACCTCAATCATGTCTGTTCCCCCGATATACATCGCTATATTGCAATAATTATAACATAGATTATGTATTTGTAGATGGTAGTCTTTGACCAGGATTATTATCTATATACACTCATTGACAGCGTATTCTCTGTATTCGACATGGTACATTACTCGATTCCTAGTATAGCCTTAGCTTCTGTCAAGGTATATAAGTTGGCACTATTTTCATATTCTCCAAATGCTTTTTCATAAAGGAAAATATCAAATTGATCTTCTATTCTTTCAAAGATTACTTTTCGCATCGCTTCTGAATCAGTGATATCGTTATGTTCGGCATATCTATTCATGAGTTCTAATTCCTTATCCCTTATTTCAATGAATATGGGCGTAAAATCATCTCCAATATATTACTTTCTTGCACAATCTTATGGTCCGATGATGAAGATGTTTTTAGATTTTCTGACAATTTTACACTGAACCCAGCCCTTTAAGAGCGGTGATTAAAATCAAAAAGAAAATCAGTCCAACTTTAATTGCCAAATAAAAAGAGTTAATCAGGATCACATGAGATAGTTGATCATATCTTTTTCTAATAGAGACGAATATATAGGAAAAAAGAGCGTATAGGAACGTTGGAAATAAAACGAATCCAGTAAAAGCAAAATATGGACCAAATGCGACATAAGTAAATACAAAAATGGAAACCACTGAAATGATGGCGTAGAATTTAATGTCGTGTATCGAAGAGTCTCTATTAACGGAGAATAAGAATAGGTAGATGGCTGCTGAAAATATGGAATATATCAAAACAAGTAAAAAGTTTTCATAATTAAAGAAAAGTACCCCGAA
>CALMNM010000015.1 GCA_937868795.1 uncultured Acholeplasma sp. | reverse complement strand
AGATTGATGCGAATAAGCAGAAGGAAATCCAAGAAGCATTATCAAAAGATGAAGCACAGGCTGAAACCATATTAGGAACGCTCTAAATGAAACGCCCCAATTGGTTTTTGTTTATCACTTTAGGATTTCTGCTTAAAATATTCGCTTGGTTTAAGGGACAACGTATCGTAAAAAAAGTAAGGATCAAAGGTCCTGCCATCGCTTTATCCAATCACACATCCTTCTATGATTTTATTTATACAACAGCTGCACTTTATCCATATCGTGTCAGTTATCTTGCTGCAAGCAAAATGTTTTATGAACCTTTAACCGGATTCTTCTTACGCCTGGCCAGAGCGATTCCAAAAAGCTTGATGCAAGCTGATCCTGTCGCAACCAAAAAAGCATTTCGCATTTTACAAAATGGTGGTCTTGTTTCCATTTTCCCCGAAGGACAAATCTCACCTACAGGGACTTCACTCGAACCTGCATTTTCGATTGCAAAATTCATTAAGCGTGCTGGTGTAGATGTCTATTTAGTGAAACATCATAATGCGTATCTCGTGAATCCTCCTTGGTCAAAAAAGACATTTAAGGGGAGAATTGAAACCCATAAAGCGTTGCTCATGACCAAAAATGAGATCAAAGAATCCTCTGAAGCAGTCATTTATGAGAAAATTATGTCATCCCTCTACTTTTCAACGAGTCAGTTTAATGCCGAAAAGAAATATAAATATAAACTGAACGACATTAGAAACTTGGAAAATGTCATCTATCAATGTCCTAAATGTCTTCATGAAGGTCTCATAGCGCATACCGATCGTTTGATCTGTCCTTCATGTCATCACGAAATGATCTATGATACGTTTGGCCGTCTTGATCAACAAGGCATTGATGACCTCTTCTTTCAACAAAGAGATCGCTTGATTGAAAACATCGAAAAGGATCATTCTTACTCACTAAAGGGCACGTGTCGACTCCAGTCCTTTCGAGATGAACGTTTAGTCGAGGTTGGTCAAGGTGAGATTTCACTAGATCAGCATGGCTATACCTATCATGGAACCATCGACGGAAAAGAGGTATCTCAAACCTTTCATATCTCAAGTACCCCGACACTTCCTTCGGATATCGGCAGAAATATCCAGATCTATGAGGGGTATCAGATCTATCAATTTGAACTCGATGTTCCCTATCTACCGACAAAGTTTGTTCATATGGGTGAATATCTTTATCAGAAACAAGCCAAGAAAAAAGACGTCGCTTGACGTCTTTTATTTTGTAAGTTCAATGACATAAGAGGTGTGAGGAGTAACTTTCAAATAAAGATGCTGATCCATCAATTGATAATGTAACTTTTGTTTTAAATAGTCTTCCTTCTTCGAAAAATCCTTAACACCTATATAATGAAGTGGAATGGTGAGTAATCGTTCCTCATCATCGGTTGATGTCACAATGAGCCAAACTTCTTCTTTGGTAAAGCGTACAAAGCTAAACACACGATGTTCAACAAACATCACTTTAAAACTACCCTCACCAAAAGCTCTTTTAGATGTTTTGAGTTTGATCAATGCTTGATAGGTTTTAAAGGTTTGACTATTTGTATCTACCTTATCCCATGGCATGGGGTAACGAAATCCTTCATTGTCATCAAGTCTTCCATCGATACCAATCTCATCGCCATAGTACACATTGGCTGCACCTGGCATTGTCATCATGAGGATGACTGCTGCCCAATAGTCACCTGGATGAATCTTAGGATTGTTGTGCAGCCTTGAAACGTCATGACTATCTAAAAGATTAAACTGGTTTTGCCAGATAACAAAAGGGAGTTTTGCAAGGTAGTTCATGATACGCTCGTGAAGATGAATGGCTGTACTTCGATAAGGTTTATTATTCAGTAGTGGATTTCTACGATTAAATAGGTCCGTTTCACCAACAAATTCACGTACGGGTCGTGCAAACCCAAAGTAATTCATCGCGGAATCGAGTTCATCACCATTTAAAAATTCAGCACAATCACTCCAGTCTTCACCAAGAATGTAGGCTTCAGGATTGACTGATTTTATGCTTTTTCGTATCCCAGGCCATACTTCATGATGTAGTTGAATGAGATCATTTCTCGCCATGATATCTGCGACATCAAAACGCCATCCATCGATATTAAAGGGGGGCTTTAACCATTTTTTTACCATGGAATCCTCACCCTCATAAAGAATGTCTCGCAATGCTTTTGAGGTATAGTTCAAGGTGGGTAGCGTAGGAACATCAAACCAAGCTTTATACGAATGATCTTCATTAAAGAAATAGTATTGTCTTTCAAGGGACTTTGGATTATGATAAGCACCTATGGTTTTATCAAAAAAGAGTGCATCTTTGTTAAACCACTTGTGAGCTGTCCCTGTATGATTGATTGAGACATCCAAGATAATCTTCATGTTGTTTTTATGAAGTTCATCGACCAAATCCATGAGTGCTTGATCACCACCAAAATGAGGATCGACACGAAAATAATCCAAACAGTCATATTTATGTACGGTTGCCGCATAAAAAATCGGATTTAAATAGATTGCGTTAACTCCTAATGCTTTTAAATATGGGATTTTCATGGTGATTCCTTCAAGATCTCCCCCATAAAAATCGAGCGCTTTGGTATCTTTGTAAAATGCAGGGACGGTATTCCAATCTTTAACTTTCTTGGTGATTCCTCCATCAAAAGTGTATTCACCATCAACAACATCATTTTCAGGATTGCCATTAAAGAAACGTTCAGGAAATATTTGATAGAAGACGGAAGATTTTACCCATGTGGGCTGCTCATAATCGACAAGGATGCGAAAATCATAGGTTTCTGTGGGAATATAATCTGTGATTTCTTTTTGATTATAATAGTAAACTTTTTCATCTGTGACTAAATAGAAATGATAATGTATTTCATCTTCATAGACAGTCACATTGGTTTGATAATAAATGAGTTGGTCAATCACCTCAATGGGTTCCATCACTTGTTGAATTTCGACTCCATTGAGCTTCGTACGAAAGATGACATGGGTAATCGGTGATTTTTCAATCACCCTAAGTTTAATAGTAATCGTTTCGCCTCTTTTGGGTGTTGGGTTAGACACAAATAGTTTTGAACCATCAGAATGAACGCTTTTTAACCATGGTTGCATGGATATACCTCCTATCGAAACTTCTACTCCCATTATAATCTTTTGAACTTACTTTGTTTTTATAAAACCGGTATCAAAGAAAAAGCATCGCATAAACGATGCTTTGCTTTTTATAGGAATAAGTTAAAGAATGACCAGTGAACCGAAATCATCACGAGGATCCATGTGACGATGACGATAACTACCGTGATAGAAAGATAGGATATTCCTAAGTGAATCAGATATTTCACTTTGCTATCCATATCATAATACCGACGATAAAAGATCAGATGATCCATTCCCAACACGAACAGATAATATAAAGGAATCCAAATGAATGATGGAATTTGTTGAATGAAATTGAACAGCACGAGAAGAATGATCAAAAAGATGCTGTAAAATCCAGTATAACTTAGCCAAAGTTTTCCTTCCATTGGATAGCTCATCAAGTAATGAATGAGCGTTTTGATCCCAGATAAAAAACTCGCGAATGCTAGGATTAGGACGATCCACAAAATGAGATCAATAGCTTGCATTTTTATGGATTAACAATCAAACCTGCACCATCAGTAATGACTGTAGGAAGTACACCATCCCACGTATCATAATACTGTTGTTTTAAAATGGTCGCCGTGATTTCTTGAATCGTCAGATACCCATAAACCTCAGGGGTTGCAGTATCCTCACCTTCTGAAAATTGTCCCATATACATTTGATTGATGGCATTGATAGTGACACTATTTAAGATGATCTGTGCTTCTGCTTGTGCTTCTGCAGCAATAATAGTCACACTTGCATCGGCATTCGCCCGAATAATGGCGGTTTCTGCTTCGACTTCAGCACGCTGTCTTTCTTGTTCAGCAATTTCGATAAGCTGAATAGCTTGTGCTTTATCTTGAATAATCTTTTCGATTTCTGCACCTGCATCGATATCATCGAAAGACGTTGAAACTAAGGTAATGTGATAACGTGAGGATAATAGCGCAGCAAGTCGGGTTGTAAAATCCGTACGCACGGTTTCTAAATCCTCACCTAAGATTAAGTAGATATCATAGTTGGTTGTCGCAGACTGTAATGCTTCTTTGGTGATCGAGTTTAATTGTTCAGCTTGAATATCATTATGCCCTGTGACTTTATAAAAACGACCAGCATTCACTGCCTCAATACGATAAACAAGTGTAATTTGAAAATCTGCATAAATGCTATCTTTGGTTTGACCAGCAACTTCTAAGTATGCTGTACGGTTGGTGGTTGATATCTTGGTTACAGTTGCGAAAATATTCTTTGTTTTAAAACCTTCTGTTAGAACTGCATCTTGAATACCACCTTGAAAAGGATGGTAAACAATGCCTACCGTATTGGCATCCACTTTGGTGATGGCTGCTGTGAACAAAAAGAGAAATGCTAATGGTGATAGGAATACTTTCTTATTCAGATGAAAGCGACGTGATCTCGTGTCATAAGACAATAATAAGAAAGACATGACAAATAAAATTAAAGTAAATACAAGTGTAAACATAAAAAATCCTCCTTTAAGAAGGGTGACCCCCTCAATGTAACGCTATTTCTATTATAAAATAAAAGCCATCAAAAATGATGGCTAATTTTCTAAATCATAAATCCTGCAAGAATCGATAGGATGACCAAGATCGGTGCAGGGACTTTTTTGGTTAAGAGTAAGGCAATGGTTAGCCCTAAAACGAGAAGATTATCCAGTGCGAATCCACTTTCTCTCATTAAAATGATCGCTGCTGTCGTGATTAACCCTCCAGCAACTGCAGTAATCCCATTTAAAGAGAGCTTAATCCCTTTCATCTGTTTGAGTTGTTCCCACATCGGATAAACAAAGAAAATTAATAAAGTCCCTGGTAGAAAGATGCCGATGCCTGCTGCTAAAGCGGAAAGCACCTGGGTTAATGATGATAAGTCTCGGGCTGCTAATCCTCCAGCATAGGCACTAAAGCTAAACATAGGACCCGGAATCCCTTGAACGAGACCAAAACCAGTGAGAAATTCACCCGCAGTCATAAACTGAAATGTTTCCACAAGATCAGAAAACATATAGGGAATAACGACTTGTCCTCCTCCGATGACCAAGTACCCATAGCGATAGAAATGATCAAACATGAAAAGAACTCTGTTTTCAATAAACATGTTGATCACATAAGAACCTATAGCAAAGATCAGAAATACAATGAAATATTTCCATGGAGGGGTGAGTTTAACATGATGCCAAATACCTTTTTCTTTAGCTGCAAATGCAGTTGCTAGTCCGCCAAGGATAAGCACAGAAGGAAAGACCCAAGGTTGACGAAAGAAAAAGGTGATGATGCCAGCTGCAAGAAACAAGAACAACGTTAAGTATCCTTTGATGACTTTACGACCGATGCGGAATGCTGCAACAATGATAAACCCAACTGCCATTGGACCAATATAACGAAGTCCATTTGCATCCAAATTGATTCTGGCTAAGAAGGCATACATGAAAGAGAAAATTGTCATGATAATGATGGCAGGAAGTGCCCATACGAGCAAAGTAAGAAAGGCTAAAAGAGGTCCTCCGACTTTATAACCTATTGAAATGATGGTCTGTGTGGAGGATGGACCAGGAAGCATACCCGTTAGGGCAATTAACTCAACAAGTTCATCTTCTGTTAAGTATTGTTTTTTGACGATCATTTGATCGGTGAAGACACCATAATGGGCTTCAGGTCCCCCATAAGCACCAAGTGAACAGATTAGGACATCCTTTAGAAATGTAGACCATTTTACTTTAGGGTGTGATAACTGCATGACTATTCTCCTTTTTGTGTTTTGTGATATAGATCATGAGGGCGATCATCGCAAGGATTTCCATCACGATTGAAAAGATCACCACATAAAGCGTATTTTGTTCATAAAGAAAACCAATGATGGCTGAACCTAAAAACCAAGCACCACCAAAAACGGTGTAAAAGATTCCATATGCGGTTGCACGCTTATCTTTAGAAACCAAGGAAGCAACTACCGCTTTTAAGATGGATTCCATGGCTCCCATGGAGATTCCCCATAGAATCATCCCAATAATAACACCTATTGTTCCATCGATTAGGAAAAAGATAGGGACAAACAGAATCGATGACAGGATAGAAAGATGAAGAATGCCAACACCTTTCTTATCATAAGTATATCCGAAAAAGAGTGCGGATATCGCATCGACGCCCATCGCCATCGAATAGAGAAGTGGGACATAGATGACATTGATTGAATTTGTACTGGAAAGATGAAAAGCTAAAACAG
>CALMNM010000014.1 GCA_937868795.1 uncultured Acholeplasma sp. | reverse complement strand
AACGAACACACCAAAGTATTCTATCTGATCCTAGAAGGAAAGAAGATTGGGTTTTATCTTTCAAACCGACTTGCTAAAGTCTTTTTCCCCTATCTGCATGAAGGGGTTCTTGTTGACTTTGCTATTCAAGAAAAAACAAAAAAAATTGGACATGAACATGTCTATCAAGTCGCTTATTTTGAACAGATTATCTCTTTAGATCCTTTCCATGTACATTATGATCTTCATAAGCTTAGAAAAGACATGCAAGAAGTTCTTAGCCAAGATCGTTATTATCTTTTTATCGATTTTGAAATGACAATGCCAGGATATAAGGAAATTGACTTTAAACCTGAGATCATCCAAGTGGGGTATCTCTTAGCCAAAGCAAAAGAAAACCCGTTGATTCAAGAAGGATACTATGTAGCACCACGTTCAACCACGATATTATCCAGACGAACGAAGAAGTTTTTGTCACTGGATGAAGTGAAATTTTACGAAGAAGCCATTACGTATCCATCGTTCTATGATAAATTAAAAGAAATCATTGAAACCTATCACCCGAAACTGGTCGTTTGGGGGAAAAATGATATGACTGCATTGGATGATTCCTATCAGATACATCAGGTCACATCACTTACCGAAGAAAGTGATTTCATTGATCTGCTTAAATTGCACAAGGACTACTTCAATTTAAAAGACGATCTTGGCTTGTTCAAAGCCTATCAAGCATATTATGATGTTGCCATCGATCAATCCCATGATGCGATTGACGATGCCCACGTCACCAAATTGGTCTTTGATGCCTTCATCAGTCATATGGTATAAAAAAAGCGAGTCAATTGACTCGCTTTATACTTTAAGATCAATGACAATCGGAATAACTAGTGGCTTTCTTTGGGTCATATCAAAGATACGATTTCCTAATTGGTCGATGACCGATTGTTTCAAATTTAACTCATTAAACATTTTTTTATTGAGTTCAAGCTGGGTAATACGTTTCACTTCATTGGCAAGAGACTGCGTGATCTCTTCATTGCCCTTCATGTAGATAAACCCTCTGGAAATAATGGTAGGCTCGTTGACAAGTTTCTTAGCTGTCGAATTAATGGAAAGGACGACAGCAAAGAGTCCCTCTTCAGAAAGCAGCTTTCTTTCTTTGATGACAGTACTTCCGATATCACCGATGCCAGTGCCATCGATATAAACTTCCCCTGAGGTGACTTTTCCAGCGAGTCTGATGGAATGATCTGTGATGGCAGCAACATCACCATTATCCATGATTAAAATGTTTTCAGGCTTGACACCACAATCAATGGCAAGCTCGCGATGGTGTTTTAGCATCCGATGTTCCCCATGCATTGGAATGAACATCTTTGGTTTCACTAAACTTAACATCAACTTTAAATCTTGTTGTGCACCATGACCTGATGTATGGGTATCTGCAAGAGGTCCGTGGGTAATCACTTCGACATCAAGTCTAAATAATTTATTAATCGTACGATTGATGCCTTCCTGATTTCCAGGAATCGGTGAAGAGGAGAAGATGACAGTGTCTCCAGCCATCGCTTTGACTTGACGGTGATTACCATTGGCGATTCTTGATAATGCTGCAAGTGGTTCACCTTGAGAACCGGTAACAATAATGGTCACTTCATTTGCTTTTAAACGATTGACATCATCACCAGAGACAATGGTATCTTTAGGGGCTTTAATATACCCTGTCTGCATACCTGCCTCAATGGCACGTTCCATCGAGCGTCCAAACACAGCGACTTTTCGACCATTCATGATGGATGCTTCGATAATTTGTTGAATACGATACATATTGGAGGCAAAGGTTGCAATTAAGATGCGACCCGAGATTCTTGAGAACAATTCATTGATGGACTTCCCAATTTTGGAATCGGATTGAATGAGTTCATCACGTTCTGCATTGGTCGAATCTGAAAGCATGCACAAGACGCCTTCACTACCAATCGCTGCTAATTTTTCATACTCGGCACCAGGTCCAACTGGAGTAAAATCGACTTTAAAATCTCCCGTATGGAATAAGATGCCTTGAGGAGTCCTAAAGACAATACCAAACATATCAGGAATAGAGTGGTTAAGTCTGATAAATGACATCTCTACGTTGTTGAACTGGTATTTGTAATAACTCTTATATTCTTCTATTTTTGGTGCTTTCACATCTTGATGTTCGATCAATTTATACTCAATTAAGTCAACAGCAATCCCTGCAGCATAGATTTTGGGAATATTCACTTTTTTGAGAAGATAAGGAATTCCACCGATGTGGTCTTCATGACCGTGCGTGATGAAAAGTCCAACGATACGTTCTTGATTTTCAACCAAGTACGTATAGTCAGGAATGACATAGTCGATCCCTAGAAGATGTTCGTCAGGAAAAAGGATTCCTGCATCCACAATAAAGATCTGATCTTCAATTTCATACACATAGGTATTCTTCCCTACTTCACCGAGACCCCCTAAGGCAAAAATGCCGAGTTCACCGGTATTGAGTAATGGATTTTTCATAAAAACCCTCCAGCAGCGGATATTACATACTTATTGTATAATAAATGCCTTCAAAATGGTAGAGAAAAGCACATTATGCTATAATATTTTTGAGGTGCTTCATGAAAACCATCATCTTTTTTGACATCGATAATACCGTTTATAATAATACGCTCGCCACGATTCCAGAACAAACCAAGCGGTTACTTCTCGAACTCAGTAAAAAAGAGGACGTCGTTTTAGGGCTTGCAACAGGACGATCGTCAACGAAATTAGGCATTATTGAAGAAATCCTTCCCTATTTCACCTATTTAGTTTTACTCAACGGATCGGTAGTTCTAAAAAATAAAGAAGTCATCTTTGAATCACCGATTGAGACCAAGGATGTCAAAGACATGCTCTTGATATCTGAAAAGAATCATTTTAGTGTGGGTATGGTAGGGATTGACGATGAAGCGGTCAATTACTGGGATGAACACGTCAGTGAAGGCATGAAACTTTTAAGAGGCATCACCTTAAAAGTAGATCCTCAATTCTATTTATCACATAAAATTTATCAATTATGGCTCTTCTCAAATCAAGAACAAGCAATCTTAAGGATGGCTGATGTCCTGCCTAATTTCAGAGTCTATCTCTGGCATCATGGAGGTGCTGACTTTGTCTATCCGCATATCAATAAGTCATTTGGGATTAAAAAAGCATTACAACATGAAGGGGATTATCGCTTAATTTGCGTCGGAGATGGAGCAAACGATATTCAAATGATCGAAATGGCAGACATTGGTATCGCCATGCAAAACACCCGTTTCAGTGAGTTAAAAGAAAAAGCAGACCATGTAGCTCCACATATTATGGATGATCAGCTTTATGATTTCTTTAAGTCGTTGGGTCTTGTTTAGGTCTAAATTTCTCTTGGACATCATGGATGATCTCTTTAGGTACATAAGGAGAGATATCAGCATGATGGACAATCAATTCTTTAATTGCAGATGATGAGACAAAGTGATTTCTAGATGATGGAAAAAGAATAATGGTTTCAATGTTACGATAGAGATTGCGGTTAAACTGATAGAGCGCATATTCATTTTCATAATCTTGAATGTTGCGCAAACCACGGATAATGAGATCAATATTATTTTTCTGAGCATATCTGACGACAAGATCGGTCGTTGTGGTGACAATAATATTGGGAACATCTGTGGTGACCCGTTGAATCATTTCCATTCGTTCATCACTAGTAAATGTTGGGCTCTTCTTGTAGTTATCTGCGACAACGACATGCAATTCATCAACAAATCGTGCTGCACGTTTAATGATGTCAAGATGACCGATGGTTAGAGGATCAAACGTTCCTGGGTATACAGCTTTCTTCATGGCATTTACCTCACTTTAATTTTAGTATAACATAGCAAAATAAAAATGAATCGAAAAGGAGAATTCAAAATGAATGTTTACCGCAAAGTCTTATTGGTTCAACTGATTATGTTTAGTGTATTTTTCGTGATGGGTGGTTATACCATCATCGAACATTTCTTCAGAGCAGATTACCCATGGATCAACTTTATCCTTCTTGGGTTATTGCTAGCTGCAGGGGTTTATGGTTTTCAGATGTATCGTAAAAAAGATGATCGCGTCTGTGTTATTACCCAAAAAGAAGTGTCACTCATCCGCTATTTACTCTACGGGTATTTCTTATTTTATGTACTAGACATTATTTTACCCTCAGTTGTTCCTTCCATTGATCGTAATCTTCTTGCAATCGTTACTGGAATCATCCTTATGGGGATTGCTGTCTACGGGATTATTTTACAGTTGCGCATCTTAAAAGTGAAGTAGTGGATGTTTGCATCCACTTTTTCTTTGTGATAACATAAATTTAGAGGAGGCTTTACCTATGAAAACCATTCATGAAGTATATGTTTTAAAAAATGGTGTAAAAATACCGAAAGTTGGCTTTGGAACGTGGCAAGTGAAAAGTGGCGATGAAGCTTATCAATCGGTAAGTTTTGCACTCAAGCATGGCTATCGTCATATTGACACTGCCGCTGCATATAGAAATGAAGCGTCGGTTGGACAAGCCATTAAAGATTCTGGATTGAAAAGAGAAGATATTTTTGTCACTTCGAAACTTCAATCACACATTAAATCCTATCAAGAAACTCTTGATGCTTTTGATCAGACCTTAAAAGAACTAGGGTTTGATTATTTGGATCTCTATTTAATTCATGCACCATGGCCTTGGAATGAAATGGGCAAGAATTGCGACGAAGGCAATGTCCAGGCATGGAAAGCGATGGAAAAACTCTATCGTGATGGACGAGTGAGAGCCATCGGTGTCTCTAATTTTTCACCCAAAGATATCGAAAATATCCTAAAACATTGTGAAATCATCCCACACGTCAATCAGATTGCTTACTTTATTGGGAATAATCAAGAAGAAACACAAACTTACTGTGATACCAAGGGCATTCTTGTTGAAGCCTATTCACCTCTTGCTATTGGTTATGCGCTGTCTAATCCAGATATCGTCAAGATGGCTGAAAAATATCATGTGACTGCTGCACAATTATGTATCCGTTATTGTATTGACAAAGGAACAGCGCCACTTCCCAAATCAACCCATGAATCACGTATTATTGAAAATACCGGACTTGAATTTAAGATTGAACCTAACGATTTAAAATATTTGGACTCCATAAAAAACGATCCAAGACGTTGGAACTAGAGAAAGAAGCGCCGAAGCGCTTCTTTTTTTAGGCATGTGATTGACATGATTCGCAGTAACCGTAGATGGTCATATCATGATGGGTGATTTTAAAATGATTTTTTTCTGCAACACCTAAAGCAAAATCATCTAAATGACAGTCGATTTCATACATCTTTTGACAACCTAAACAGATCATGTAATGATGATGATCTTTATGGTTTACATAGTAAAAGGCTGTGTTTTTCATTGTGCTCTTTGAGACGATGCCTTCTGCGAAAAATGCATCGAGATTACGGTAAACGGTGGACAAATTCATCGTATGATTAGGCAGTTCTTCGATGATCATTTCGGCACTTTTGGGTTGGTGACTTTTGTTTAAGAGTTCCAAGATCAATTTTCGTTGATTGGTCATGCGCATAGTTATTTCCTCCATAAGGGTTTCATCAATAAGACGATGAGTAGAATGATGGCATAAAGGATGACAATGGTCGATCCCACAGGAATTTCTAAGGGATGAGCGATGAAAATCCCCAAAATAACGACGATGAGTGATGAGAGAAGACCTAAGAGAAGTGTATTTTTGAAACTTTTCGTCAGTTGACTTGAAATAATCGAGGGGAAGACGACAAGTGCTGAGATGAGTAATGTTCCAATCGTTCTCACCCCTACCACGATAAAGATTGCGGTTAGTCCAGATAATATGTATCCTAATAATTGAACATTGATCTTGCTAAAACGTGCATAATCCATATCATAGGTCATCAAGAAGAGTTTGCGATAAAAAAGAAGAATAAAGGTACCAATCAATGCAGTAATGAGTAAGGATAACCACATTTCGGTTTGTGTCGCAGTAAAGATGTTACCAACGAGCATACTTTCGATAGAAACAGAGAACCCTTCACCCTTCTTAATCAAGATTAACCCAAGGGCGAAAGATACCGCTGATACCAATCCAATCGCTGCGTCCCCATTGATCGTTTTGGTTGTTGATAAGTATTTAATCAAGAGTGAAGCAAGCATGACAAAGGGGATGGCGATATATAACGCTTGTTCACTGAGTAAAATGCCCAACACAATCCCTGCAAAGCTGACATGTGCTAAACCATCGGCGATCATAGCTTGCTGATTTAAGACAAGAAAAGGTGATAGTAAGGCTGCAGATACCGCCAAGGCAACACCAATAATCATGGCTTGTTGAATGAACTCATATTGCAGAAAACTAAACATGATGATGCCCCCTATGCTCAAATTCATGAAATTCATGATATGTGCCATAGAACTTAATCGTTTGATCGACATACATGATTTTGCAATCATCTTTGACAGCATCCGTTAAATCATGCGTCACGTGAATAATGGTGGTCTTTTCATTTTTATTAAGCTCATCTAAGAGGAAATAAAATTTTTCACGAAATGAAGGATCCAATGCGGAAGTAGGCTCGTCTAAGATGAGAAGATCAGGCTTCGCAATGAGTGCTCTAATTAAGTAAACTCGTTGCTGTTGTCCTCCAGAAAGATAAGCCATCGATTCGGTATATAGATGTTCAATCTCCATTTTTTTAAGCCAAGACTTGATCAATAAACATTCTTCCTCTTTAGGCATCAGTGATTGACGGTTAAATCCACTATAAATGACTTCTCTCACGGTCATGGGTAAATTTGTTTTCGATAACAACTTTTGTGGAAGGTATCCCATATGGTTGGTATCGATGGTAATCGTACCTCCGGTTGGCTTAATTAGGCCAACAAGCGTCTTCACTAAGGTCGTCTTTCCACTGCCATTAGGACCGACAATATGGAGAAATTCACCCTGATTTAAGGTGAAATTCACATGGTGTAAGGCATTAAATTTTCCAAAAGAAACAAAGACATCTTGGTAGGTAACCATCATTTAATCTCCAATCGCGATTTTTATGTTATCAATATTTCTAATGAATAAATCGACATAAGAAATGCCTTCACTAAACTCATTTTTTGTCAAGTTATGATACGCATGAAGGGGAAGTAAAACTAGATCATAATTTTCACGAGATAGTTCATCTTTAATTTGATTCGCTGCTTTTGGATCGACCAACTCTTCAATAAATAAGTAATGAACATTCGCTGCTTTAACGGCTTCAGTAAAGGCAATGAGTTCTGCTGATGTTAAATCGGCATCAGGTTTAAAGCTTTCGAAAAGAGAAGTGATTGTGAGATGATAGCGTTCCCCAAATAAGCCCATCGCATTATGTCCTGCAAAGAAGATTTGCTGATCGATATGACCGTCTTGCATCCATAGATCAAAAGATTCATGTAATTCATGGATTTCTTCTTTGTATGCTTCTGCGTTGCTACGATAAAATGTTTCATGGATTGGATCGATTAAGATAATATTTTCAAGAATGGCATCAATTAATTGCATAGCGACAACCGGATCGACCCAATAATGGATTTCATCATCATGTTCATGTTCATCTTCAATAAGTGATAATGTTAATGTATCATGTTCATGATTGTGATCTTCTAATGTATAGTGCTCAGATAGATTCATGACAATGGTATCATCACCACCCAGGTTACTGGGATCTCCAATCCATTGATCAATCTCTAAACTCGTAAAGATAAATAGCTTAGCTTCATTGATCGCAACAATATCTTTAGATGTTGCCTCATAGTTATGAATTTCCGCTCCTGGTGGGATAATCATGCTTACTGTCATTTTATCTTGAACGATTTGTCGTGCAAAATCGTACTGGGTAAACATCGTGGTTACGATATCAGCACTTGAATCATTTTGACAGGCAGATACTCCAAAAACGGTTAACAAAGTTAAAATGAGTAGAGCAAATTTTTTCATCATATTCAAATCTCCTTATGCAAATCATTTGCAAGAAGATTATAACATGACTTTATCTTTTTGCAAATCATTCGCATGTAAATGATGAAATAATAATAAATAACGTCTGAAAATCATTAAAAAAAATTGAAACCTACATGAAAACATGCTATAATGAATAGCAGACTAGAGTGGGATGATGATTTCCACTCGTTTTATTGAGGTCAGTATGAACTTAGAGATTTTAAAAGAAAAATTAACCCCTATCTTAGCAAAACATTCACTATCTATTTACTCCATCCGAACCAAAAGAGAATATGGTGAAAAGATCGTTGAGATTCTGATTGACACAGAAATGATGAATATTGATGATCTTGAAAAAATTCATCTTGAGTTTCAAGCATCACTTGCTGAAGATGATCTAGATTCAGATTATTTTCTTGAGTTGTCATCGTTAGGTCTTGAGCGACCCTTGAAGACCAAAGAAGAAGTTTCGAAAGCTGTAGGGCGCTATATTTATTTAGCTTCACCTTTCTACAAAGGCTATGCAACACTCGTAGCCTTTGAGCAAGATACATTGACCATTGAAGTCAATCAAAAAGCACGCATGACAAAAATAAACATACCCTTTGATCAGGCTAGTCAGCTGCGGACTGCCATCAAATTCTAGGAGGATAACATGATTAATAAAGAATTTTTTAAAAACATCGATCTCGTAGCAGAAGAGAAAGAATTAACCCACGAACAAGTCCTTGAAGCCTTTGTGCAAGGCATGATTGCAGGATGCAAGAAGGCACATGATGTGCGTTCCTGCCGTGTGGAAATCAAAGAAGACAAAAATGAGATCAATGTCTTCAAACAACATTTAGTCGTGAGTGAGTATTCATTAGACAATGATCGTAACTACACGCAAATCCTCTTGGAAGAAGCGAAACAGATTAGCCCCCGCATTAAAATCGGTGATGTTTTAGAACAAAAAATCGACCCTAAAGATTTTGGTCATTTTGCCGTTCGTGATTTCAAAAGCCGTTTAAATGAAACATTGATCAACATGCAAAAAGAAAACCTATACAAGCATTTCAAGAAGTTTGAGCATGAAATGATCAGTGCCAGAGTCATCGATGTCACCGATGAACATTATCGGCTCGACATTGGCAAAGACTTAACAACATTACTTCCTAAAAAAGAGGCACTACCCAAGGATAACTTCCATGTGGGTGATTATGTGAGAGTCTACGTCTCTGATGTTGAAATGAAAACCAAATGGCCGAAAGTCTTTGTAAGCCGTTCACATCCTTCATTGATCATTCGCTTATTGGAAAGTTTTATTCCAGAAATCAAGGATGGTACGATTGAAGTCATGGGAATTTCTCGTGATCCAGGTGATCGTTCGAAGATTGGTGTGAAATCCAATGATCCAAAAGTGGATCCTATCGGAGCATGCGTTGGTGAAGGAGGATCACGTATCCGCGAAATCGTCAAAGCATTATCTGATGAAAAGATTGATCTATTCCGTTGGAGTGACAATGAAAAAGAATTGATTGCTAACGCATTACAACCCGCTGAAGTTATCGCAGTCACTCGTGTCAATCCCAAAGATAAGAATGCTTTAGCGATTGTTCCAGACAACCAACTATCCCTAGCCATTGGTAAACTTGGACAAAACGTCAAACTTGCGGTTCAAGCATGTGGATGGAGCATCGACATCAAATCAGAAACCATGGCTCAAGGGGAAGGCATTTTATACTAGAGTTGAGGTGAATCACGTTGACAAAAGTGAAAAAAGTACCTCTTCGTACGTGTGTGGTCACGAAAGAGGTTTTACCCAAAAAGTCATTAGTACGTATTGCTGCGACCAAGGAAGGTGTCGTTTCCATTGATTTGAATGGGAAAGCACCAGGTCGTGGTGCTTACTTGAAACTAGACAAAGATGTGATCATCCTTGCGAAAAAGTCAAAAGCACTTGATCGCAAACTTGAAGCGACCGTCCCCGATCAGATTTATGACGAACTCTTGAGGCTCGTTCATGAAGGATAACATCGGGCTTGCCTATCGGGCAAGAAAAGTGGTTGTCGGCACCGATCAAACGATCACTGCAGCACGCAATGGCAAAGTTCTGCTAATATTATTAGCAACCGATGCCTCACATACCACCAAAAAGAAAGTTTATGATAAAGCAAAGACCTATCAGGTCGACGTCATCGAGGAGTTATCCTCGACTGACATTTCTTATGCATTAGGCAAAGATGACATCAAAGTGATTGGAATTACCGACAGGGGGTTTAGTCAATTATTGATGAATCAAAGAAGGAAGTGATGATATGCCTGTCAACAAGAAACAATTTAACAAAAAACCGGAGTTTAAAAAACCACAACAGCCCTTACGCCGGGATAAAAAAGATCAGGGAGAAAAAATATTCACCTACAAACCTGACATGAATGTCCAAATGGTGGCTGAAGGATTGGGTTTATCCAACGCATCGATGATTAAAAAGTTGATGCAACTGGGTCTTATGGCGTCGATCAATCAAGTGATCGATCGCGATACGATTGAACTCATTGCCTTAGAAGAAGGCTATACCATGCAAGATGAAGTGATCACCGATGTGACACGTTACGATGAAATGACCATTGAAGATGATCCCAAAGATTTAGTGAAGCGTCCACCGATTGTGACCGTCATGGGACACGTTGACCATGGGAAAACCACTTTGCTTGATGCGATTCGTAAATCACGTGTCGTAGAAGGTGAAGCAGGTGGAATCACCCAACATATTGGTGCGTACCAAGTGGTTCGTAACGGTGAAGCGATTACCTTCATCGATACCCCAGGCCATGCGGCATTTACCGAAATGCGTGCTCGCGGTGCAAAAGTCACCGATATCGTTATTCTTGTTGTTGCAGCAGATGATGGCGTCATGCCACAAACGCTTGAAGCGTTAGATCATGCCAAAGCAGCGGATGTCCCCATTGTGGTTGCTGTCAATAAAATGGACCGTCCATCAGCAAATCCAGACCGTGTCATGACCGAATTATCGGAACATGGTCTCATCCCAGAAGCATGGGGTGGGAAAACACCTTACGTTCAAGTCTCCGCGTTAAAGAAGATGGGGATTGATGAGCTTTTAGATGTGATTCAATTGATTGCGGATATTGATGAATTCAAAGCTAATCCCAAACGATTAGCCAAAGGAACCGTCATTGAAGCTTCCCTTGATAAAGGAAGAGGTGCTGTAGCAACCCTCATTATTGAAACAGGAACCCTTCATATTGGTGATTACATCGTCGTAGGAAATACCTATGGTAAAGTACGCACGATGAATGATGACTTAAAGCGTCGTTACCAACAAGCTGTTCCTTCTCAACCTATTGAGATTACAGGATTAAACGAAGTTCCTCAAGCAGGCGATGTCTTCATGGCATTTACCGATGAAAGAATCACACGTGATATTGCTTCTTCAAGACAGTCAAGAGTCAGAGAACAAGAAGCGAAAACGATGAAAAAAGCTTCATTGGATAAGATGTTTGGTGATATTGAATCCACTGAAAAAGAACTAAACATCATCATCAAGGGTGATGTTCAAGGATCGATTGAAGCGCTCAAGGGTCTTCTAGAAAAAATTGACGTTGAAGGTTTCCACGTGAACGTTGTCCGTTCATCTGTGGGAGCAATCACTGAAAATGATATTACCTTAGCAAATGCTTCGCATGCGATTGTCATAGGATTTAACGTCAGACCAACAGCAGCTGTCAAATCAGTAGCTGATCAACAAGGCGTTGAAATTCGTTTATACAACATCATCTACCGCGTTCAAGAAGACATTGAAGCTGCGCTCAAGGGGATGTTGGAACCTACTTTTGAAGAAATCGTCACCGGTCAAGCAGAAGTTAGAGAAACCTTCAAAATTTCTAAAGTGGGTACGATTGCTGGTTGTTATGTGACAGATGGTGTCATCAGACGCGATGCACTTGTTCGTATTATTCGTGAAGGTATTGTGGTTTATGAAGGTAAACTTGCCTCCTTAAAACGCTTCAAAGATGATGCGAAAGAAGTTAAAAATGGCTATGAATGTGGACTTTCGATCGAAAATTATAATGACCTTAAGGTCGGTGATGTCATCGAAGCTTCACAAATGAAGGAAGTTGAGGTGGATTAGTATGTCGATTACGACAGACCGTCTTGCAAGTTTGATTCAAAGAGAACTTGCCCCTATTGTGAATTTGGAAGTGAAAGATAAGAGCTTTGGGTACATCAACTTAACCGAAGTCAAAGTGACCAAAGATCTCTCCTTTTCAACGATTTATTACACGATTTTATCCGATGATCCCAAAGTCATTGAACGCGCGAAAAAAGCGTTAGACGATGCGAAAGTTCAAATTCGGATGGAACTCGCCAAAAAGATTAAAAACACGAGAAAGATTCCTGATCTCATCTTTAAATACGATGAAGCACTCGCTTATGGGAACCATATCGACAAAATTCTTAAAACAATAAAGTAACTCCGGTTACTTTTTTTGTCTGTTTTGGATGGTATAATGAAGAAGGGTGAAGTCCATGATTGCCGAAATCGTCATCGATATTAAACATCAAGATGTCAATCAGACGTATGATTATCGTATTCCTCAAGCATTTGAGGGTTTTTTGACGCGCGGCATGCGTGTGATGGTCCCCTTTGGTACCATGACACGCCTAGGTTTTGTCGTTAATATTAAAGAAAACAGTGACCTTGCAGAAAAAGAAATCTTAAGCATCCTAGATACGACACCGACAATCGACGAAGAACTTTTTGAGCTTATCGATCATATGACATTGCACAGTCCATCCTTGATGAGTTCACTATTTCAAGAGGTCATTCCTGATGTCTGTTTGGTCTCTTATCAAAAAGTAGTGACCATAATTAATCCTGATGAAGTGCCAGAAGATTTAATCCCTTTTTTCAACACGAAAGGAATTTGGAAACTTAAACAAAAAGATCAAATTTATTATCCACGTCTCAAACGACTTCATGATAAGCATGTGCTTCGTTTAGAAACGACTTTTAAAGAAAATAAAACAGAAAAGTGGGAAACGTATTACACCTATAATCCCTTACACAATTATCCAAGAATGGATCGTTATGAATGGATTTTATCTCGTTTTAAGGAAGATTCCACCCAAAAAAGAGCCACATTACTCGAAGAAGGAATTTCTCAATCAACGCTATCTACGCTATGTAAACATCAAGTGATTCTTGAATCAAAAAAAGAAGTCACCAGAGAGATTGACATTCCAAGACTTAGCCACGACTTAATCACGTTAAGTGATGAACAAACCCACGTGGTTGATGTGGTCAAAGAAGCCATGGGTCAAAAAAAATCATTCTTACTCAAAGGGATTACGGGTTCAGGAAAAACCGAAGTCTATCTTGAATTGATGAA
>CALMNM010000013.1 GCA_937868795.1 uncultured Acholeplasma sp. | reverse complement strand
TCATCAGTGTAACAAAGTCAAAAATAATCTTCAATCAAATCATGCCTAAGTTGCATTTCAACCCCACTGAGTTACAAAAAAAGGCGATCGCTCGCCTCATTTTCTTATAATATGCCTAGTTCATCTGCGATTTCAAGAAAGATATCATCTATGGGATAATATTCCACATTGAGTTTCGCAAAGATTTCATAAGACATTTGGTCAAGATGCTCATACATCTCTTTGGGCACGATCTCTTTTTTCTCGAGTCGATCCAAGACATCTTTTTCAAACTCCATCAAACGGTCCATATCTTTTTGTTCAAAGTTTTCCACACCGAGAAGCTCGTTTTGGAAATCGATTGCAGAGAGGAGAAGATTGACATCCTGTGCTCTTTGTTCAAGATCTTTCACATTGTTTTGATAAGCTTTCTTGAGGAGTTTCGTAATTTCTTCGACTTGATCGAACAAATAGTAGAACCCAGTTTCGAAAATATGATCTTCTTCTTCTGAATACGTTTGATCGTCGATCAGTTTATCGTAGAGATGGTCAATCACATCAATGACATGTTTAAAACGGAGAATCAAATCAGAATTGTTTTCCACTAAGTAATTCATCAATTCGTAATTTTCCAATTTCCAATTTGCGTACTCGTGATAAACTTTTTCATCACGCATGATATTCACCTACTTTATGCTTTATTGACAGATCCAAACATTTCTAACTTATCTTTAATGACTTGTTTCATGGCTTTGTAGCCAGGTTCTAAAAGCTTTCTTGGGTCAAAGCCTTTACCTTCTAAATCTTTACCTTCTTCGATATACTTACGGGTTGCTGCTGCAAACGCTAATTGAAGTTCAGTATTGACGTTGATCTTAGAGACACCCATAGAGATCGCTTTTTTCACTTGGTCTGCAGGAATCCCTGTACCGCCATGTAAAACTAGGGGAACACCTTTGGTGACTTTTGCAACATTTTCTAAGACATCAAAACGTAATCCTGGCCAGTTCGCTGGATATTTACCATGAATGTTACCAATGCCGGCAGCAAACATATCGACACCAGTTGCTGCGATGACTTCGCATTCTTTGGGATCTGCGACTTCACCCATTCCGACAACACCATCTTCTTCGCCACCGATCGCACCGACTTCGGCTTCAACAGAGACGCCTTTGGCATGACATACAGCGACGATTTCTTTAGTCTTCGCTAAGTTTTCTTCAAATGGATAATGTGATCCATCAAACATAATGGATGTAAATCCAGCTTCAAGCGCTTTGTAGGCACCTTCATAGGTTCCATGGTCTAAATGAACAGCTACAGGCACACTGACTTTATAAAATTCATCTAAGGCATGGACCATCGCCATGACGTTCTTATAGCCACCCATGTATTTGGCAGCACCTTCAGATACACCTAAGATGACGGGAGATTTAAGTTCTTCCACTGTGGTTAATACGGCTTTAATCCATTCTAAGTTATTAACGTTGATTTGAGCAACGCCATAACCTTCTTTTCTAGCTTTGAATAACATTTCTCTTGCTGATACGACAGACATATTTAATTTCCTCCTTGAGATTGGGTCATGTATTATTATATACCAAAGTATTTGGTTTAGCAATGAAAGGGATATAGGTAAACGTTCACAATGACTTATTTTTTGTGTGTGAGTGCCGCACCGATGAAATCTTTAAATAGAGGGTGAGGACGTAAAGGTCTTGATAAGAATTCTGGGTGGAACTGAACAGCAACAAACCAAGGGTGATCGGAGAGTTCAATCATCTCTACGAGTTGATATTCACTATTAAATCCTGAGATCGTCATCTTGGACTCTTCAAAGGCTTCTAAGTACTGATTATTGAATTCATAACGATGACGATGACGCTCTTTAATTAGGGTTTGTTGATATGCCTGATAGGCTTTCGTTCCTTTTTTGATTTCACAATCATAAAGACCTAAACGTAAGGTCCCTCCCAAATCTTCATCAGAAAGTCTTCCTCGCTGAAGTGAGATCACGGGATTGGGTGTATTAGGATCAATCTCTGTTGAATTTGCTCCTGTGATTTTTAAAACATTTTTTGCATATTCTATGACTGAGAGTTGCATCCCATAACATAATCCTAAGAAGGGAACGCCTTGTTCTCTTGCGTAGGTAATCGCTGCAAGTTTCCCTTCGGTGGCTCTTGCACCAAAGCCTCCAGGGACTAAAATGCCGTCACAATCTTTGACATAACTTTCAATATTGCTATCATCGACTTCTTCAGCGTTAATCCATTTAATAGTAATCTTTTGCTTATGATGATAACCCGCGTGTTTTAATGATTCAGAGACAGATAGATAGGCATCGTGGAGTTTGACATATTTACCGACTAATCCGATGGTCAGTTCTCCTTCAAGATGCTTAATTCGGTAAATGAGGTCTTTCCAAGGCTCAATGTTCGCTTCAGGAAGTTCATAGCCGAAATGTTTAATGATCTTTTCATCGACTTTTTGTTCAGCAAGTTTGACGATGACTTCATAAAGCACATCCACATCGACAGATTCAAACACGGCATCTTTATCGACGTCACAGAAAAGGGCGATCTTCTCTTTTTGTTCTTGGGTGATGGACATCTCACTTCTAAGCATGATGATATCTGGGTGAATCCCTAAACTCATCAGTTCTTTGACGCTATGTTGAGTAGGCTTGGTTTTGATTTCATTCGCTGCTTTTAAATAGGGGACAAGGGTATTATGAATATAGAGGGTATTTTGGAAACCAAAATCTCGTCTGGCTTGACGAATGGCTTCTAAGAAGGGTAAGGATTCAATATCACCGACGGTTCCACCGATCTCGGTAATCACGACATCGGGATTGGTATGTCTCGCGACATCGACGAGCTTTTTCTTGATTTGATCGGTGATGTGAGGGATAACCTGAACGGTCGCACCCAAATAATCGCCACGACGTTCTCTTTTTAACACGGTTTGATAGATTTTCCCGGTAGTGATTGAGGAGTGTCTATTTAAGTTTTCATCAATAAACCGTTCGTAGTGCCCTAAATCCAGATCGGTTTCGGCACCATCTTCGGTCACGAAAACTTCCCCGTGTTGATACGGGCTCATCGTCCCTGGATCCACATTGATGTAGGGATCAAATTTTTGCATGAAGACCTTCAGTCCTCGACTTTTTAAAAGCTGACCGATTGCTGAAGCGGTGATGCCTTTGCCTAAACTCGAGACAACGCCTCCGGTCACAAAGATATATTTCGCCATACCCATCCTCCTAAGGTTTTTAATAGAAAAGAGTCCCCTATGTCTAGGAGACTCTATGGTGTGCCCTTATCTATTATATCAAAAGATCAAGTGAAAACAAGATGTATTTCTTAATTTTACCGCTGATTAGGGGTTGATAATTGCTTATTTCTTTGCTATCTTTTTGACTCGATCGATGATATCGATGACACGCTTCATTGATAATTTAAATTCTTTAGCCATCTTTAGCAGATCTTCTTCAGTTGGATTTCCATTACCTAAAATCGTCATCTCGTGTTCATAGCGATTTTTCGTCTGTGTTAAGTCGTAAGCTGGGGCTAATCGATACCCTTTTTGGCTTTCATCATAAAGAAAAGAGATGTTTTTTCCATGATCATCTTTGTTTTCGAAAAATACATTAAAGCACATGCGAGTATATGCTTCATATAGATCCTCTTGATTCACACAGATTCTTTGAATGACCTGAAACAAATGTGCATAATCAAGATTAGGAATACGATGGGTTGTTTCAAGAAGTGCTGATAATGAAATCATGTGTATCCTTTTGTTGCTATCACGGTCAAACCGTTTTGAACCAAAATATCCTTTTCCTTTTTTTGAAGGAAAAAGTTGATGGTCCGCTGTCTTTATTCCACAGGCTTGAGCATACTGATTGGTTTCATATTCCAATACTCCCATATTTCGAGGATCCAAATGTGAGGGAAATTTAATGATCCACTCTTCATCATCGATCTTCAAGTGAACTTTGGGTCGTGCACCACCACTAGAACCTCCGAATCGATAGATTTTATCTAAATCGATGTTATCATTTATGTCTGAAAGGATCTTTCCAATTTCCAATGAGATTTCATCCAAATCCATCCAGTCATCTTGGGTAACATCGGATTGTGATGGTTCATAACTAAGTCCTCCCAATCCTTTATCCGATAAAAGCGTCAAACGCGTAAGAGGCGATAATCGATCAAAGTTAATTCCTTTTTCGTTAAGCATCTTTCTTACAAGAAGTTCTCCCCAACCGTCGGGTAATGAATCATTAAATACACCAAATAATCCACCAAAATGAGGAGACTTCGATTGGTATATTTGCTTAGTTAATGGTAAAGAAAATGGTGATATTGAGAATCCATCATTGATCCAGTCGTTATCATATTGAAACATGATCCTTTCGGATTCGTCTTCATATAGATAGCCTACAAGAATGCCATTATAGTTTACATTGAGTTTGTTAATCTTGAGTTTCATCATCACAAATCCTTTAGTTCTTTGATGATGGCGTGTTTATACAGTTCATCAAAGTCTTCAAGACATCCGATCACTAAACTTATTCGTAAAAGTGATTTTAAAGAAATGTCTCCCGTTGACTCAAACCTCCGTATTGAGCCATAACTTACCCCAGATTGCTCGCTGAGCATCTGTTGTGTAAGTCCACATTCCTTTCTACGTTTTTTAAATCGATGAACTAATTCTTTAGTCACGGATTGTTCAGTTTTTACATAGACAAATTCGCTTATATCAAATTTATTTTTCATATCGCTCTTATTTTAACATTTTATACATAATTTGTCAATTATCGCTCATATATTAACGATATAAAAGAAAACGCCTTCTCACATTGAGAGGGCGTTTGACTAAGGATCATTAAATTATATTCTTGGCGTATTGCTGCTGATTCGTCTTTTCGAATCCCATCTTCTTTAAGTAGGCTTGATGAGCCTCATTGCCTGGTCTTGAGGTGATCTTTTTAATGCCTTGTTCTTTGAAGAATGGCATTTGATCGACATACAAGAATTTTCCAATCTTGAAATCACGATATTGAGGGGTTACATAATCAATGACAACGTCAAATGAATCTTTTCCTCGTTTACCCACCACAACTCCTGCGGGGACAGTATTTCTTAAAATAAACCATGTTTCATATCCTGGATCAAACACATTTTCGTCATAAGCCATAAAATGCTTGATATCTTTTTCATAGCTTGCTAAAAAGTGTTTGAAATACGATTGATCTGTGGATACCAATAAAGAAAAATAATCCTTTTTGACATACATCTGATATAAATAGTAGGTGTTAATCAACACAATCCCTAAATTCATAACAGCCACAGGAAGTGCACCAATCAAAAAGCCATACACTGCAAACACTAAAGATCCTGCTAAATTAATCCATCTTAAACGCTTCACCGAGCTCATGAGTAATGAGACCAATACAATAAGTGAAGCGACATATCCTAACCATTCTGTCCAACTTGGCATCGTATCATCCTTTCTTTTTAGTGGTTAAAAAAGGGTATATCGTAATATACCCCTTGGATACCGCTATTCGTCGTACATGTCCTCGTAATCGTCCATGATTTCGTTGTAATCATCTTCATCGTAGTCATCATCATCAAACTCGATTTCGGGTTCATCAACATCTTCATCATCGGTTGATTTCACAGGAAGTTCTACATCGATATATTCTTTTTCTTCTTCGATTTCTTCATCGACGACTTCTGCTTCGTCTTCTTCTTCATCTTCGTCAGCTTCGACGACTTCTTCCTCGTCTTCTTCTTCGAGAACGAATTCGGTGAAGTCTAAATCTTCTTCGGTATCTTCTTCAATTTCTTCAGCATGAACAAAGGCATAACCATCCTTATCCCATAACTCAAGATTTCTTTCTTTGAGATCCCATTGATCATCACCACAATACACAAACTTAGCACTTTGGGTAATATCCATATAAAGCTGGGTTAACTTATCGATATTGTCTAAGGGTATCTCTTTGATTTCAGCTACGCTGCGCATGATGTCTTGAATGGAAAGTGGTTTCCCAGATTCCTTAAGTAATGCCTCTGCAACATCAAGCATCGCGAGTGTTTTTAATTTATCGCTCATTTCTGCCTCCTAAAACCGTATCTATTGTATACTAATCGTTATCGTTTTGCAAGTGTTACTGGTTCAATCGTGTGAGGAAGAAAACAATGGCAAGAATTACTGCCAAGACGATAAAGAGTTTTAACATCTTTTTGACAAAACCGATCGTCCCAAAAACCAAAATGAAGCCCACGAAAACAATCCCTACCAATTTAATGAGTTCGGGAAGGGGTGAGACATACTCATTATAAAGACCAAGCAAACGATTATCAATATCGAGTAGATTTGTTAAATAACCGTTGAAACGTCCGTAAAGCGATTCAAATAAGTTTTTAATGGTTTCCAACATACGTGTGACCTCCTAGTATTTTTGTCTATTTTCTACGGCTTTACTCAAGGTAAGCTCATCGGCGTATTTTAAATCTGCACCGACGGGGAGTCCATAAGCTAAGCGCGTGATCATAAGATGGGGTTGGTCAAAAAGTGATTTTAAGTATTTCGCGGTCATTTCACCTTCCACGGTCCCGTTAGTCGCAATAATCATTTCTTTGGTTTTTGCGAGTCGCGAGGATAGAAGCTCAACGGATAAATCTTTATCCGTGATGCCGCGAGAAAAGTCGATCAGTCCGCCTAAGACGTGGTATTTCCCATGGTAAGTTTTCATTTTCTCCATGGCAAAGACATCTTTGGCGTCTGCGACGACCATCAGGATATCTTCATCTCTGGTGTGATCTTGACAGATGGCACACACTTCTTGATCGGTGAGCATATGACAGATCGGACAAGGATGAATCTGTTGTTTGAGTGCTTTTAAATGATCTGAAAATTGGATGAGATCATCGTCTTCCCATTGGGTCACCAGATAAAGCGCTAAGCGCTCCGCTGTTTTTTCACCAATGCCGGGAAGTTTCATTAAATCTTCCATGATCTTCTTTAAGATGATGGGATACATTAAAATCCGAACCCACCCATTCCACCGGTAAATTGTCCCATGGTTTCTTCTTGTTCTTTTTCGATTTGTTTTAACGCATCATTGACAGCTAGCAAAATAGAATCTTGAAGAAGTTCGACTTCTTCTAAGAGTTCAGGGTTGATTTGCACATCAATCACTTGACGTGTCCCTTGCATAATGACAGTCACACCAGAAGACTTTCCAAAGAATTCTTTTCTTTCGAGCGCTTCTTGGGCTTCCATCATTTGTTTTTGAATTTTTTTAAGTTTATTAAGCATATTGGGATTCATAGGTTTACTCCTTCATCATGATTTTATCACCGAAATACTCTTTGGCAACACTGATAATTTCAGGTTCCTTGGGTGTTTCTTTGACATCATCTTCATATAGTTTTAAATCGTAGGGTGGAAGTTTAGGTTTTTTCTGTCCCTTCTTCCAAAGGTCTAGATAGACTTCTTTAATGACGAGCCAATCGGTCTTTAGGATCGCGATGACATCATCAATCAATTGATTTTTACTATTGAAAATCTCTAATGCTAAAGCTTTAGTTTCTGGATTTAAAATTCGTTTACAAAGATTAAGATCATCATAAACGAGAAGCATCGTATCAGATACCGCTTCTAACTCACCTTGAGATAGTAAATAAGCGACCATCTTTAAGTGGGGTTTCGGATAATCTTTCAAGTGACTCCAACCCGATTGAAGTAATGCTTTTTTATCTTTATCGGCATTATTTAATATCTGTTCAACTTGCTTGATGGTGACTAAAGGCTTTTTATTGTGAGGTGTCGCGATGACTTGAGCTTTTGGTTGATTCTTGATCGCTTCTTTAAGTTCAGATAAATCATTTTTTAAATCTCTGATGACAGCATCATAATCCAGTGTCTTTAATTGTTGATGTTCCATCATCTTAATCAGTGCAAGTTCGACATAAGCACGTTTTTGATGGGTGGTTTTCATGTCTTGCTGGAGTTGATTTAAGATATCTAGATAAAAGTAAACTTTATCTGTAGAGAAAATAGATAATATTTCAGCGTACTTCTGATGGTCAACCTTGGTTGTGGTTTCGATCAGGATATCACGAAGTGCTAAGATTAGATCGTTGACGATTCTTGTGATCTCTTTGCCTTGGGCGAGTAAGTCCTTTAATACGTTCATCGCGGTAGCAATCTCTTTATTGGAAATCGCGGTTAATAACGAAATCATGGATTGTTTCGAGACAGACCCTGAGACCTGATGAACATCATCTTCAGTAATCGTATCTCCTGAAAATGAAATGGCTTGGTCTAAGAGAGAAATGGCATCACGAAGTCCACCTTCTGCATTTTCCGCGATGGCATAGATGGCTTCAGGAGACGTATTAATCTTTTCGGTTTCCGCGATTTTTTTCAGCTTATCAATGATATCAGAGGTTTCAATATTCTTGAAATCAAAACGTTGGCAACGGGATAAAATCGTCGCGGGAATTTTATGCACTTCGGTGGTTGCGAGTATAAAAATCACGTGTTTGGGTGGTTCTTCTAATGTTTTTAATAACGCATTAAATGCACCTGGAGTGAGCATATGAACTTCATCGATGATATAGACTTTATAACGTCCAACGGACGGCATGTATTTGACTTTATCTCTTAAATCGCGAATTTCATCAACCCCATTATTAGAAGCCGCATCAATTTCAATGACATCAGGAATACTTCCGTTGTCAATCCCTTTACAGACATCACATTCATTGCAGGGTTCATTATTGGGTTGATGGATGCAGTTGACCGCTTTCGCGAAAATCTTCGCAATTGACGTCTTCCCTGTTCCTCTAGGACCTGAAAAAAGATATGCATGGGCAATCTTGTCGTGTAAAAGGGCATTTTGTAACGTCTTGATAATGACTTTTTGGCCGGAGACTTCACTGAATGCTTTCGGTCTATAGGCACGATATAAGGCGACATAAGCCATGTAGATTTCCCATCCTTTCTTTCTTCAACTATTATAACATAATCATGGAGTGATGATGTGACTTTTTTTACTTACCTAAACAGAATTTTGAGAAGAGTTCATCGAGGAGGGAATCACTGTAGTTTTCACCTAAAATATCCCCTAGTGAACGCCATGCTTGGGTAAGGTCAATCGCATAGACATCCACAGGCATATTGACATCGATACTCTTCATCACGTTTTCTAATGAAGTTTTCGCTTCTTTGACTTTGGTAATATGTCTGATATTGGACAAATAATTGAAATCTCTCGATTCAATATCCTCCAAAGATAACAACTTCAAAATCGCTTTTTCTAAGTCCTTAAGTCCATATTTTGTGATGGTTGAGATTAAAATGACTTCTTCCATCGCTAAGGCTTTAGGAAGGTCGGCTTTATTGGCGATGATGATACGCTTCTTATCTTTGGTTAGTTCTAAAAGTTCTTTATCTTCTTTCGTGAGGGCTTTACTCTGATCAAGGACCAATAAGACGAGTTCGGCCTCATTCAACGCTTTCTTTGAGCGATCAACCCCGATTTTTTCAACGACATCTTCGGTATCTCTAATCCCTGCCGTATCGATTAATTTTAGGGTGATTCCAGAGACGTTAATATAGGCTTCAATCGTATCTCGTGTCGTCCCTTCAATCTCGGTGACAATCGCTTTTTCTTCATTGAGAAGGGCGTTTAAGAGACTGGATTTACCTACATTGGGTTTCCCGATAATGACCGTTTTCACGCCATCGCGTATGATTTGATTTTTGTGCGATTCTTTTAAGAGATGATCGATATCTTGAATCAACTCGAGTGTTTTGGGTCCGATAATCTCTTTGCTCATCACGATGGCATCATCGTATTCTGGATAGTCAATATTCACTTCAATTTGCGCGATGATATTAAGAAGTTTTTGACGTAAATCTCGAATTAATTTAGAGGTTTCTTTTTGAATCCCTAAGTTCGCGATCTTCATCGCTTCAATGCTTTTGGCGTGAATGAGATCCATAATGGATTCCGCTTCGACTAGATCAATCCGTCCGTTTAAATAGGCACGTTCACTAAATTCACCGGGTTCCGCGAGACGAATATCACACGTTAAGATTCTTTCTAGTACTTTTTGCGTGATTAAAAGACCTCCATGGGTGGAGACTTCAACCGTATCTTCAGCGGTAAAACTTTTCGGTTTTCTCATGATCGCGACCATCACTTCATCCAAGTACGATCCATCCTCATTTAAGACAAAGCCATGGTGCAACGTATGGGATTTCACCTTATTTAAGTCTTTTCCTTTAAAGATTTTATTAAATTCAAAAATTGCACGCTCACCGCTAATTCTAATCACAGAAATCCCGGCGGTGCCAATCGCTGTGGATATCGCAGCAATCGTATCAAACGTCATAATTACTCCTGAACACTATTTTTAGGCCGTTCTCTTTTTTCTTTCGGCACTAAAGGATTGAATCCGCGCTTAAAGTCACGCATTAAAATAAAGATGATGACAAATGCCCCTAAGATCGATCCAATGACGACATATCCACTGCCAAGGATAAGTCCTGTCATCGCCGTAAACCAAAGGGTTGCTGCTGTGGTAATACCACGAATCACTTGGGTCTGGTCTTTTAAGATGACCCCTGCACCAATAAACCCGATGCCGGTGACCACTTGAGCGATCACACGTTGTTGCTCAGGATCAATCGCGACACCTGTGGATTGCAGATACACTTGGTGTTCAAACATAAGTCGTTGCATGATGGCGATACCTGCACTAGCGACTGCCACTAAAATATGTGACGATAAGCCTGCAGCTTTCCCAACATTTTGTCTTTCGAGTCCGACAAACGCACCCACGACAAACGCGATGAGTAGGGGAACGATGACTTTAAGTAATAAATCTAATCCAGATAAGTTTGTGTCTAAAAAATACATAATTTCTCCCTCCTATCCTCATGGTAGGATTATTCTTTTTTTTCTGTTATATTTTGATGTCTTTCTTTATACATCTGATTGAAATGAACTTTTTCAGCGCCTTTTCGATACCCGAGAATCGCTTCAAAATTCACGTTTTGTCCTGCATTAAAGATATGTGCGTCCACATCAGGATGAATTTTCTTAAGTTCAGCGATCATCTGTTTGATTTCACGACGCTTGGAGGATGTCTTTTCTGCAACCACGGTACAGCCACAATTCATCGCTTGAATCCCACTACGCTTAACCCAGCGGATAATATCTTTTTCTTTAATAAACATCATCGGACGAATGAGTTCGATATCTTCAAAATTTTCTGCTTTTATCTTGGGAACCATCGTCATGAACATGCCGTTATAAAACATATTCATCATCGTAGTCTCGATTACATCATCAAAATGATGACCTAAAGCAAGTTTATTACAGCCAAGTTCTTTGGCGGCATTATATAGGAATCCGCGACGCATGCGTGCGCACATGTAACATGGGTTTTCGCTTGCGATCTTTTGAACCACATGGAAAATATCGGAATTTTTCATGGTGAGCGGGATGTTTAAGTACTCACAGTTCTTCATTAAGAGTTCTTTATTGACATCGCGAAATCCTGGATCCATCGAAAGAAAAACGACGTCAAAAGGGATTTTATTGTGTTTTTTGAGTTCCTGGAAGAGTTTTGCCATAAGTAGGCTATCTTTTCCTCCAGAGATCCCAATGGCGATTTTATCGCCCGGTTCGACGAGTTCAAACTCGTTGATGGCTTGTACAAAGGGACGAAAAATATCTTTGCGATACGTTTTTGTTAAACTTTGTTCGATCTCGTTTAACGGAAGTTTTGGGGCTTCAACGAGAATGGTTTCACATGCATTGGACACGCTTATTCACCTTTGAGATAGGCTTTCACCACGTCTTCAGCATCTTTGATGAACTGGGGTAATTGGTCCCACGAATTGAGTTTACATCCCGCAGCTTTGGCGTGTCCGCCACCTTGATATTTATTAGCGAGTTCATTAATGGTAGGACCATTCGAACGAAGACGAATTCTGATTTCTGTTGGATATTCCATCAGAAGTGCCCACACAGGATAACCTTCAATCCCTCCAATCAGTCCGACCATAGAAGCTGCTTGCTCATCGGTGACGCCATATTTCTCAATCACGTCTCGTGTCATCTTGATATAGACCACACCATCATTTGCGATGAAATTCGAATAAACATAACCCTTTAAGGCAATCATTTCCATGGATTCGATGGAAAGTTGTCTATCGATATATTCGACATCGACGCCTTTTTTAATCATGAGTCCAGCCATTTGATGCGTGAGTTGCGAAACCCCTCTAAAACGGAATCTTCCTGTATCGGTAACAATCCCTGTATAAAGAGCGATCGCACCCTCTTCGGTGAGTTCCAACTCATTTTGAAACTTGGTATAGAAATATGCGATCATCTGAGCACATGAAGGAAAATTGGTGTCAACCCAGCGCATGTGTCCGTAGTGATCGACAGGGATATGATGATCAATTTTAATTATATAATCACCTAACGCATATCTGGAATCCGAGATTCGATCTTGAACTGCGGTGTCGACAACGATGGAGAGTGCACCTTGATAGGTTTCATCTGATATGATGTCCATCTTGCCGACGAAACTGACGAAGTCGCTGGTTTCACCGACGACATAGACTTTTTTATCAGGAAATGATGAAGCAATGATATTTTTTAAGCCGAATTGCGCGCCATAACAATCGCCATCAGGACGCTTATGTCCATGGATGATGATCGTTTGGTATTCTTTAATTTTATCGAGTATTCTTTGCATAGTCTTTTGCCCTTTCATCTAAATCTTTTAGCACGAGTTCAACTTCATTCCAATCCTTTAAACTCGCTCCACATGCTTGATTGTGTCCACCACCACCATATTTTTTAGCGATATCCACAATCGTGATGCCACGTGCTCTAAACTCGCCAACAATGAGGTTGTTCTCAATATCTTCAGTGAAGTTCGCCCAAATCGGAATTTCTTTGATCCCTGCCATTTGATTGACCATTCCACGTGATATGGCTTGGAACTCGAGTCCACTCTTTTGGATGAGTTCGGCATCATTCTTTCGATATGCAACACCATTTTCGGTAATTTCGAAATTAGAAAATAGATTCTTTGTTAATCTTTTTTGAAGTGGTTCTGTATAGATGAAATCATAGAACTCTTGAAAAGAGGGTTCGAATCTGGTGATATATGAGGCAAGTTCAAACGTCTTGGTAGGATTATTTAAGTATAAAAATCTTCCTGTGTCGGTGACCATCCCTCCATAAAGGTAGGTCGCAGCTTCCGGTGTCACCCGAAGATTGGTTTCTTTGATTAAGTCAATAATCATTTCACTGGCTGAAGCGAAACTTGGGTCCCTGTAAAAGAGTGTCACTTTCTCAATATCGGTATCATTTTGATGGTGATCGATGATGATTAA
>CALMNM010000012.1 GCA_937868795.1 uncultured Acholeplasma sp. | reverse complement strand
AAGTGCTCATGCCAGAGACACTTGATTCACTTGATCTTTGGCAAATCAATCAAGCATCCAGATCGATCCAGGTAGTATAATAACCTCTTTCGACATAGATGCTTTTATTTTTACAACAACAACAACAAAGGAGAAATGAAAATGATTACTATTAATGGAAACAATGCACCCATGTCACTTCAACAATATTTAAACCATCTATGTCGTCATCAGATGGTCAAGGTCAATCAGTCCTATCTTATCATGTATAAGCCAAAGGGCGAAACGGAATACATTCCACATGGCATCTTTCAATCAAGAGTGATTGCTGAATTCTTCGAGCATAAACTCAATCACGATTATTCAGACACCATCATCATTCCAGTCGATGATTATCAAGTGCCTTTGAAAGTGTGAAAGCATGAACAAGCACGAACAAGCACATAATAGTGTTGATGAAGTTGCAGTAGCGGGACCAGGAACTCAAAGATGTTGGAATAATGAACATATCTTACATAATTACATCAAAGAATGTGAAACAACCGATAAAGAACTTCAACTTTATAAACAATTTTTTAATTCATTAAAATTAAGAATTGAACATGATTCAACTGATGATGGATGGGGTGGATCGGAAGATTTTTGTGCATTAGTCTCTGATAATAAAGATGTAGAATTTTATGATGCAAGAGTAGAATCTATTGAATTATTTAACAAACTTTCAAAAGTAGGTGATGAAAAATGAACAAGCACGAACAAGCAAGAAAAAAACGTGAACGTTTTAATGGTGAAAATATTTTTATAGGTTTAGGAGAGTTTTTTGATAACTACATCAACGAAGGTGAAACCACCGAGAAAGAACTTCAAGACCTCAAGCGAGATGTGAAACGCTATTATCAATTAACATACGCTTGGCGAACTCTTTCAAGAGAAGAAGAGAATGAATTGATGATGTTAGGTGAAAAACTTTCCAAATTGGGTGAAGAAAAATGAATAAATTAGACCTAACAAGAATTAGAAACGCAAACAAGGTATCCATCTATGACGTGGCACGAGATAGTTTGCACCACGCAAGAAACAACCATTTAGACGCCATGCGTGGAACTGAATGTC
>CALMNM010000011.1 GCA_937868795.1 uncultured Acholeplasma sp. | reverse complement strand
GCTGACCATCAACAATCCCTCAACAGCAGAATTTGATGCTGCGGTAGCCTGGTTAAATGATGGACTAACGGCTGAAGTGTCTGTCATCACTGATGAAATCTTTGATGCGATGCTCGATCCAGCGCGCTATGATGTCGTGGTTAGTTATTCCGGTGATGCCAATTATCTGATGAGTGAAAACGACAATCTTGATTTCTTTGTTCCAGACGAAGGAACAAATGTTTGGATGGATGGATTTGTTATCCCTGTCGGTGCAAATGAAGAACTTGCATATCAGTTCATCAATTTCATGATGATTTATGACCATGCACTTCAAAATACCGAATATGTCGGTTATTCTACACCACGTAGAGATGTTTTTGATGATGTGCTTGCTCCAGGTGGTTCTTTTGAGGATTACGCTGCAAGTTATGATGTGAGAATCAATCTAAACGATGAAGTTTATCGCTATAATGATGAATTGAAAACTGCGATGGATACTGCTTGGCAGGAAATCTTAGCGAATAAAGGCTATAGTGAAGATGAAGGATTAGGAACCTCTGCTATCGTTGCTATTGTCGTGATTGGTGTCTTAGTCGTTTCATCCAGTGTGGTTGGTATCATTAAAAGAAGAAAACACTAACTCCATAAGGGGATCATGATCATGGTCCCTTTATTTTTGCATGGATGATGATTGACTCTTACAAAAGATAGAAGTTTGTGATAATAGATAATAAAAATAGAGACGATTTTTTACAAAAAATAGAGAAATGTCTCTTTTTTAATGGATACATAAGTATTCTTATGTAAGCGCTCTTATTTTCATATTGACAAGCCCCAAAAAACATGATAGAATTAAATTAGTGATAGACGGTGTCCGAAATAATAGACACTTGAAAGGAGATACTCATGAAATCGTTTATTCATGATGATTTTTTATTGCAGAATGAGATTGCAAAAACACTATATCATCGGTATGCAAAAGATCTTCCTATTATCGATTATCACTGTCATTTAGATCCGAAGGAAATCTATTTGGATAAAACATTTCGGAATATTACGGATGCTTGGCTTTCAGGCGATCATTATAAATGGCGGTTGATGCGAGCATATGGCATTTCTGAAGACTACATCACAGGAAATCAACCGGATCAAGAGAAGTTTAAAAAGTGGGCTGAAGTTATTCCTTACTTATTAGGTAATCCTTTGTATCACTGGACCCATCTTGAGTTAAAACGATTCTTTGGTATTGATACACTACTCAGTCCAAAAACAGCTGAAGGTATATATCAAGAAATCAATGATTCATTATCTAAACTCTCGGTACGAAAATTAATCGAGTCGAGTCATGTTGAACTTATTTGTACAACCGATGACCCAACAGATACTCTTGAATGGCATGAGAAACTTCAGCAGGATCCTTCATTCAAAACGATTGTGAAACCTGCGTTTCGACCCGATAAAGCGGTAAACATCGATTTATCATGGTTTAATGACTGGATTGATAAATTAGAAATCGTTGTTGGCTATGGCTTATATACCTTAAACGATTTAAAACATGCTCTTATTGAACGTATCGACTATTTTCATCACCATGGATCGCGTTTATCCGATCATGGGTTGGATGTCTTACTCTATGAACCTGCATCAGAGGATGAAGTCAATCGAATTTACCAAAAGCGAAGACATGGCGAGTTCTTGACAAAAAAAGAAGTCGCACAATATCGTGGCCATCTCCTAGTCTTCTTTGGTAAGGAATATCATCACCGTGGTTGGGTTCAACAATATCATATTGGTGCCTTAAGAAATGTCTCTACACGGCATTTAGAAACCTTAGGACCCGATACAGGATTTGATGCCATTAACGATCAGCTCATCGCACAACCTCTTGCACAGTTACTCAATGAACTCGATAAGACGAATGAACTTCCCAAAACCATTCTTTACACCTTGAATCCACGTGACTTTGAAGTGGCTATCACGATTATGGGTGCGTTCCAAGGTGGAGGCATTCCCGGCAAAATCCAATTTGGCTCTGCATGGTGGTTCTTAGATACTATCGATGGCATGACCAAGCAAATGAAAGCTCTCGCAAATAATGGTTTACTATCGCGATTTGTGGGAATGTTAACCGATTCGAGATCATATTTATCTTATCCACGTCATGAATATTTCCGCAGACTTGTGTGTCATATCATCGGCGATGAAGTCGAACAAGGCCTATTTCCTAATGATGAAACACTGTTAGGCCAACTCGTCCAAGATATTTGTTACTATAATGCCAAACATTATTTTAGTGAGTAGTCATTTCATGGAGCAGTTGAAATAAAGGGCAAGATAGTGTTTCAATTGCTCCATCTCCTCCTTAGTCATTTCAAGTGAATGCGGGGATGAAACATACGGGAATTCATAAAAGAAGTATCGTGTCTTTCCCCAGTCATCATAACGTTGATGATCGATAGAAAAATTATACTTACAGTCTATGAAATGCGTTTTCCCATCATCACGCCATGGTCTACCTAATAAGGTGTTGGTATGATGGTTGTTATCGATCACACACTTGAGAAAAATAAAACCATAAGCAAACTCTGGATAGGTGGATGGTGCAGCTAAATAACCATTCCCATTGAAAGAAATTAAGCACTCATGAAATAACGCTGTGCCGCTTCCGAAGATGAAATCCACGTCTCCTTCAATCTTACAATGATCAAAAAGAGTATGTGTTTGCATCTCATGGCGTTCCTCAAGAGGAAGAAAATGGTCGTAACGCGCATTGAGATCTTTAGGTAGTGGTCCAACAAAAATTGTATCTTGGTGTGCTTTAATATCACAATGATAAAACTTTGTCTGTTTTCCTAAGATATGTAAGGCAACACCTTGTCCAATCCGTTCACCAGATCCGCATGTGTTTTCAATCGTCACATGATGAAACTCAACATGATGACCCAAAACCATAACCGAATAACTACGGAATGTATTATAGAGCAAACCATCCTCATGCATTTTGTAGGCATAATCACCATAAGAAAGAATCGAAGGACTTAATAAAGAGCCGAAGATTCGTATCTGATGATGTTCAATCCGTAATTTCTCATGATAAACACCTGGCGCTAAATATAGGTCGATCGGTGTATCTATAGAAAAAGGTTTTAACAATTCATGAATGGACATACCTGGATTCACATCAAGTCTCATGGGTTACCTCGCTTTAGGTGGTTCATACTCATTATATAGAGGAGTGATGCATTTGACAATCAAGAAATTTATGATGATCGATTTAATCATCCTCACCCTATTGGCGATGATTGTCGATGTTATTGGCTATTTTGCAAGTCAATCAGCACTAACTTTCCTCTATGTTGCCTTATCGATTCCCTTAATGATGATGGCTTATATCAGGTGGAATAAATACGCTGTTTTGATGGTCATTGTCGTCATGATTCTCCATGCCATCTTATACAGTAGTGGAAGTTTTCTCGCCACAGTGATGTATCTATTAGGTTTTCCAGCGACGATGGTGGCGAT
>CALMNM010000010.1 GCA_937868795.1 uncultured Acholeplasma sp. | reverse complement strand
TTTCAACACCAATGAGACCATTGGTTTCAACTTTGATTTGGATTCCTAAAGTTTTCCCCGCCTTTTCAAGCATTTCAGCAGCCATATAGGTATGAGCAATCCCCGTAGGGCATGATGTGACAGCAATGATTTTGGGCATAGGGTTCCTCCTGTAATCAAGATAACGATCTTCCATAACTTCTATGTTTTATTCTATCACACTCTTGATGAAGCCGTATTCATTCTAGCATGAAGATGTCATTTAAAACATTAGCTATTCATTCTTTAAGTCATCATCAAATAATCGCTGCAAATAACGATCCTTATGGTTAAGAAAATCCTTCATTGTTTGAACAAAAGTTAATTCATCATAGCGTCTTACTTGGATATTGCTATCCGTAAGTTCATAGATGACAGCATCGGGAAATGCGGTTAACACAGGTGAATGTGTGGCAATCAAAAATTGACACCCTCGCTTGATGGCATCTTTGATGATGATCATGAGGGCAAATTGATTTTGAATCGATAAGGGTGTTTCTGGTTCATCAAGAAGATAAAGATTGTGATCTCTTATTCTCGATTTAAAGAAATCAAGATATGCTTCTCCATGCGATTCACGCAATAAATCATTTTCATGCAATTGCTCGATGTCATTTAAAGTTCGTGCATAGGGCATTCGTGCTTGACCTTTTGAAAACGCCGATTTGTGTTGATATTCACGCTCTACACGCTCAAGTTCGATGTTTGCACGCATCTTTTCCTGTTCAAGTGAATGGATGTAGGATGTAAAATCTTCAGCTCCAAAAAAGACCCCTTTGGGACGTGTGGTGTAGGCAATGGTAAAAGAATCTAATGCTTGTTCAAGTGAAGCTGTGAGCTTCTCATAGGTTTGTTTAGGTTGATAGATGCGAATTAATCTTAGTTTCTCCGCGATCAATTCAAGTAATGTCGATTTGCCTGAACCATTATCCCCTACAAAAAAAGTTACTGAACTTTGAAGAGGGATCGTGTTACCGTAAAACGGTAAGCGTTTGGGAAACGATGTGTCTTTTGCTTGAAAATCAATTTTATGAATGAGCATTTATAACACCCTATTCTTTCATGGTTTATGTGCATTATATCATGTTTCATGCATAAAAAACGATGGGCATCGCGCATACGATGCCCATGATCTTTTTATCGGATGAATGTATCTTGTTTATGGATATAATCAATCAAACGTTTTTGATAATCTTTTGAGGTGTTCGCTTTCATTTCATACATACGATCATCGGCTTCTTTTATAAGCGTATAGATGCTTTTAACTCCCGTGGAATCACTCGATTGCCCCACGGAGATGCTTACCTCTTCTAGCACGTTGTCATGATGTGCGTTATCAAGAAGTTTCGCAAAGTATTCCTCAAGTTTCACTTCATTTATTTGATAAGTTATGACTAAGAATTCATCGCCACCAATACGGGCAATATCCTTTTCTTTCACGTCTTTAAAACTCTCTTTAAGAATATAAGCAACCTTTTTTAACATCCTGTCTCCACGTTCATGACCCAAATAATCATTATTCACTTTGAGTCCGTTTAAGTCAATTGAAAATACACCAATTGTTTGCGTATCCGATATAGTTTCGAGTTTCTTCTCGATATAGTTACGGTTATTCAGCCCTGTCATGGCATCAAAATTGCTTAATCGATTGAGCTCTCTTAAAAGATTGTAGACTTGGGTTTCATCATAAAGCAATATCATATATCCGGTCTCACGAATACCTTTAAGGTGAAATTCTTTTTCTCGTAGATGATAGTGATCTTTTTCAACACCTTCGTCTTGGTCAATATGAATGGTTTCATATAGACTTAACTTGCTCTTGAGTTGCTCAATGATATCCGAAAATGGCTGTCCAATGATGTCTTTTTCATCAAGGTTGTACTTGTCTAAAAGGAGTGGACTGACTTCAATGACTCGTTTTTGGTGATCGGTGAGAATGTACAGCTCTCGCATATTCGCAAGAATTTCACTCCTACCGGATGTCCTTAAATTAAAAATCATATCTTTGCGATAGATGACATCATAAAGGCTATATGCGACAACAACCAATGAAAAGTACGTCAGATCGACATTGACTTCAATCAAAAATAATTGCAAACTATTAAATAATAGAACAATACATATGCTGATGACCATCATCTTAGTGACTTCTTTATATTGGCGAATACTCTGTTTCTTAGCTAAAAAGACAAACAGAAGAATAATGGCCGTTAAAGCGATAGCATAACTGATCAGTAGATGATAAATGAACAATGGACCCTTGAGTGCTGTGTAAAGATCGTTAAATGTTGTGAGTTCTTCTACGCTTAGCTTCAAGAATGCTTGTGTCCAGGAATTTGTAAGTGCAAAAATCAAATCCGTAAAAACAAGACCTCCTAAGACAAATAAGAGCCATTTAGGAAACTTCTTTTCTACATATTGAAAAATCGTACAAAGCATCAGTGAAGCAAAAATCATTTTTAATGGATACCCTAGCATAGAAACATAATATGTTAGGACGGTATTGGAAGAAACACGCTCTAAAACCATGAATAGGGTCCACACAAAAGTTGCATAAATTAAGACTTTTAAACATGCGTACTTTCGATCTTTGCGATTTCTAAACATATGGATTGCCGGAATGATTGATATAAATGCAATGAGCGTAAATAGAATTTCAAGTAATGTTTGCATACGTCCTCCGAAAAAATCTATTTGCTTATTTGGTAAAAAGATAGAGTCCATGCGAATTTTTCACATAACACATGGTTATATTCATTATAATCTTATCGGGAATGTTTTTCATGAAGTCATCCAAGATTTAAGGAAATCTTAATGTATTATACTACCTAAATATCAGCATCTAGCTTTTTAAGATTCACACTTATTGACTATATGATATGATAATTCTCTTTTGTTTCCACGATAAGTTGTGGGTGATTAAGGATATAATCAGCAATCATTTTTACATATGAAACAGGATAGGTCTACAGGATTTTCGCTCCTCTAAAAACATCAAATCCTCCTGCACTTGTCGCACGATATGAATTCAATGAGAGCGTATAGGTTTTATCCAAGACAATCGCATTTCCATTGATACTAATCCCGGTGATTTTCTTCCCAATGGTTGACTGACATGAATCGTATATTCAATTCCATCATACAATTCAAAATAGGAGTGTTCGATTTTGGGAAATAAGAATTTGAAATTGATGTTAAATCTCATCATTGTCTAGTATAAAATATGTCGCATTTTACTCAAGTGCGCTTAAAGTTGTTTTCCCGTGACTTCTAACACAACAAGATCATTTTCAAAAAGGAAACTTAAAAAAATATCGTTACAGTATTTTCTTTTCCTTGTTTTCTTGCATAATCTAGAAGAGGCAATCCTTGAAGAAGGTCTCCATTATCTAATAGTAAATAAGGTTCTTTAAATTCTTCCAACTACGATGAGAGTTGTGAAAGTCCAAAAGGTTCTGATATTTGAGATACGAAATCATCGGATGTTAATCTCTCATGCGTATCCATCGAATAGATATGTTTTACAGTCCCCATGTTTGCTACCTCACTTCGCTATTAATTTCATTTGCAAAAAATTATCGACACTACGAAAAAAACCCAACAATTTGAAATTTGGTGGGTTTGATTGAGTCATATATGTAACTTAAACCAATTTT
>CALMNM010000009.1 GCA_937868795.1 uncultured Acholeplasma sp. | reverse complement strand
ATGGTAAATGGAAAGATATTGATAACAGTTTGAATGAAAACGGTAATTATCTGGAGAATAAAAGCAATGGTTTTCGAATAACGTTTCCAAAAACGCTAGACGAAAGCAGATCAATTGGGATCAAATCAAAGGACTACTCAATCGATTGGAAGGTTTTAGATATATCAAGTAGTAGTTCGGATTATGTCAATACAGAAAAAAGGCAATCACTATCATCAGAGTTATCAGGTATCAACCAATCTGTGACCTATAAGAATGTAAGAAATCAAGTTGATCTACAGTATGTCCTACAAGGATCAGATGTCAAGGAGTACATCATTTTAAACGAATATTTAAAAGATTTTTCGATGTCTTTTGAATACACTCTAAAAAACTTGAAACTCGTTGAGACTGATGAGGGTATCATTTTTATCAACCAAGCAAAAGAATCGGTTTTCAAGTTTGACAATCTATTTATGGTTGACCATAATAATAATTTATCTCATGATGTCCAATATGAAATTAAAGAAACGAAAAAAGATACATATATTATTACAATACTTCCAAATGATGGTTGGTTGAGTGAAGCGAGTTACCCAGTGATCATAGACCCTACGCTGGTCAGTACAACCACGAGCATGAGCATATGGGATACCTATATTTCACAGGCGAATCCAACCACAAATTATGCGAATTCTCAATACATGTATTTGAGCAATACATCATCTTCTGCTCAATATAAAGGATTGATTTACTTTACCATTCCAAGTGCATCCATGAATCAGGTGATTACCTATGCACATTTATCATTTACGCCCTATTTGACAGCAGAAAATGCACAACTAAATATTTATAAAAACACAAAAAGCTTTATCAGTAGCAGTGTAACATGGGACAGTTGGCATCAAGAACAGAGCTATGATGAAACGGTGGTTGACTATCACGTTGTTAAAAGTGGAAGTCCGTTCATATTCGATATTACCAAGCCAATCAAAGAGTGGCAGGCAGAAGGAACCTCAAGAATCGATGGGTTTACCATCGCGCATGATGATGACTATGGTTCGATCAATGCGGTATATCAAAATGGAGCAACCACTACATCTTATAGACCTGTCGTTAAGATAGGTTATGAAGAACCATCCGGATTAAAAGACTATTGGACCTATACCTCGCAAAATGTCGGGATGATCGGTACAGGGTATATAAGTGATTACACCGGCAACTTGACATGGGTAAGAAATGAGTATGAACTCAAAAATGAGTTTCTACCATTAAACCTATCTTTCTTTCACAACAACTATAGCAGAAGTGTTGATATCGGTTACGGTGATGGCTGGCGAACCAATTATTCTATTGAAATTAAATATGAATCAACACTGAACTTATACTACATGCATAAACCCGATGGCAATAAGGTTTATTTCATGAATGAAGTATGCACTCAGACATCATACTATACACAAAGCTGTAAATCCATTTCAGAGGATGGATCGAGAATGGTCCTTGACAGGTTTACGTACAACAGTCAGAATCAGAGCATGAAGGTAACAACCATGGCTGATCTCGAGTACAATTTCAATGGGGTAGGTCGATTATCATCTATCAGAAATACAAAAACAAACCATTCACTTGTCATTGCCTATATTGACACGACCTCATTAAAAATTGACTATGTCACAGATGAAGCTGACAACAAGATTGAATTTACATATGGGACATCATTGCTCAGTCAAACAACACTTGAACTGAAACAAGAGGATGGTAGTTACCGACAGGTTGAGAGACGTGATTATGCCTACGATTCATACAATAATATCGACCATATCGATTACGATTATAGATATGGTAACGGATCCAATACAGGATGGACAACAGATATTAACAATACACTGCAATACACTTTTGATAGCAGCAACCGATTGATAAATGCATATAATGAAAAAGATAATTTCAAAGTTCAGTATGGATATGATACAAAAAATAGAGTAGTCTCAATTTCGACAACAGATAATGGTTTAAACTTAGGCCTTACGGGTGTTGTTTATGGTCCATCGAAGACAACCTATACGGATCATGAAGGGAATAGTATCTATTACTCTTTTGATCATTATGGACATACAGTAAACGTGATGGATGATTATGGAAACAGTACGTACTATCGGTATAGCGGACTGTTTTCAAACCTTGATAGTTTGGGCGACCCCATCAACGGATACGATTTGATAAACCTAGTTCCAAACTTCTTGAACAATCATAAATTAATGGAAAGCTCTGACATCATTAAGCAGCAACAAAATCCATTATTAAACCATGGATTTGAAGAAACCAGTTATGGTTGGACGTTGAACAAGGGTACAGGTGATATCGTTTTTTCCTATGATGAGTCCGTATTGGGGGATAAATCATTAAAGATTTCTCGATTAACTTCAAGCGTTTATGCCAATCAACAGATCTATTTGACTCAGGGTAGCTACAAGGTCCAAGGTTGGATTAAGAACAACGGCGCCGCACCAGGAGCATACATCGATGTCGAGAATGCTCATGGCAAAGGTACGCTAAATAAAGTCTATGAAAAAGATGAATGGACTTTATATGAACTTGATTTTTATGTAGCATATCCGAACACAGTGAATGTAAAACTGGTGAATGACAGTAATAATTCAGATGCCTATTTTGATAATATTCAGATTATTGAAGGGTTTGTAGATGCCAGATATAATCCTATCTCTAATAATTCATTTGAATCAGGATATTCAAATTGGACAGCAACTTCAGCATCGGTTGTGGGCATTGCTGAAACGGGTATTATGAAGGATATTTTAGGAAGCAAAGCGCTGAAAATAGATGGCGATGGTGGAACGACCAAACAAGCCTATCAGACGATCGATGGGCTGTATACTCGAGGTGAAAACTACATTGTTGGTGGATGGGCAAAGGCAACCGCAGTTCCCAATAAGGGTTACGTGAATGGTTGGGAGCAGTCAGATGGTAGATTTTTTGGATATGTCATCCAAATTTATTGTGTTCCATCTCAATTTGGTGATCCAAGCGCTCCATATTACGTGTATCAGTATATGCCATTTAATCCAGCAATAGAGGATTGGCAATATCAAATGCATGCGTTTTTTGTTCCTGAGTTCGCTGTCAATATTAGAATTTATGCGAGATACAAAGGTGAAGGCACTGCTTATTTTGATAACATCCAACTCTATCATGATGATTTAAGCACTAAGTATAGATATGATGCAAACACGGGAAACCTCACAGCCGTCGAAAAACCTGATGGTACAACGACAGAGCTTGGTTACGATGCTAACGGCAATATCACATCCATCATACAAGAAGACCAAACAGTTGGAATAGAACGAAATTATACGTATCAAGTAGAAGAAATTCTATCCAGCGGTAACGTCAGAACAACATTCGCCTACAACTCAACGACAAAGCAGTTGATTGAAACCTATGTGGGTTATGATAAGGATTCCTCAAACCAGGATAAGTGGTTTAAAACGTCGACAGGTTACACTATCGATTGGCAGTATGTGAATTCAGTCACCGATGAGTTTGGAAACATTACTTCATCAAGCGTTGATAAAACCATAGGGACTGTAACTGAAATCGTCGATGCGATTGGCAACATCCAAAGCTTTACTTATGATGCCTATGGTAATTTAGTCAGTACAACCATCGACAGCAGTACCTCCTTGGATGTTCTCAGCGGAAGTTATGAATATGACACATTGGGAAGATTATGGAAGATAAATCGCAATGGTTACTCCTATGAATTTGTATACGACTCAAACGGCTTAAATCAGATCGTTGGTGTGAAGATTGCAAATGTAACCGCGATGACCTATGACTACTGGTTAGATGATTCAGGTGTCTATCACACGGGATTGCTGAAAACCCAAACATATGGAAATACGGATTATGTGGGGTTTATCTATACGGATGAAAAGCAGGTCGAATCCATAAGTTTTAATGGGACCATCAGATACGAATACACCTATGATTCATCCGGTAATCTATCCATCCTCAAAGATATCCACAACGACAACATCTATTTCTATTCGTATGATTTGGCAAGCAGATTGGAAATTATTACAGATAAAGATGGAAACGAAATCACATACGAATATGATGAGAGCGGAAATGTTGACCGTTACCATTACAGCATCTCAGGCATCTCAAGAGCGGTTACTTATAATTATAATCACACGAGTGGTGAATACGACTACACAACTTATACGGTAAGCGGAACAACAGTCAAAAAAGATTATAATTATGATACCGATTCACTCAGAAGACTACATAGTATTGATCTGATTATTGGAACAAACACATTCAAGAAGATATTCACTTATGATGATGCGAAAGTGGATTCAGCCATGGGAAATGCGACCTATCGTATCTATCAGATCACGTATCAAATAAATAATGAAACACAAATTCACCAATATACCTACGATGAAAACCACAATATTACACGAATCGAAGTCAAGGAATCAAACGACATCATCGAACAGTACGATTATGAGTACGATGGTTTTAATCAACTCACAAGAGAAGATATAAAGATCGATGGGATCGTTTCCAAAACCATGGTCTATGGGTATGATTTACAGAGTAACATCACGTCCATCAAGACATATGCCTATCAGGTAACAACAGGCACACCACAAAGCGAAAAGAAGATGTTTTATCAAAATACATGGAAAGACCAACTCACAAAGATCGAATATTATGTCAATGGCTCATTGAATTACTATCAAACATTCACCTACGATGCAAGCGGAAACGTCATCGGTCTTGTGGATTCGAGAACATCTTATGCAAACAAGAGCTATCAATGGGATGGCAGACAATTATCATATTATTCAGCATATTGTAATTCGATATCTTTTAAATACAATGACCAAGGTATAAGAACACAAAAAGCCCAAGGGACTTGCAGCGGTAATGTGACCACTGATTACACTTTAGATGGTGATAAGGTACTCGTTGAAAGCAGAAGCAATGGCATCACGCTATATTTCACATACGATGTGGATGGTACTCTGCTCAGCATGAACTATAATGGAGCAGAATATTTCTATATCACGAATATGCAAGGGGATATCATAGAACTTATTGATATCAACGGTGATTCAGTGGTAAAATACAAGTACGATGCATGGGGAAATATCATCGATAAAACGGGTGGATCATTGGCGGATATCAACCCATACAGATATAGAGGATATCGTTTTGATGTCGAAACCGGTTTGTATTATCTGCAGTCAAGATATTACGATCCTGCAATCGGTAGATTTATCAGTAGTGATGGGCTCTTAGGTGAAACTGGGAATTTAGCAACACACATCATGTATGCGTATTGTGCCAACAATCCAGTGATGTATGTTGATCCAGAAGGAGATTCTCCTCTAATTATTTTGATAGTTCTTCTTTCTGTCATGTTGACCGTAACACTGATGGCGATTGCACCAGCAGAAAATAATGCTGGTGGTAATGGAAGCGTTTCTTGGTCTGCAACTCCTGATCCATTGACATTTGGCTTTGATATGTTTGGGGTTGGTGGCAGTTACACATTTGGACAACCAGGGGTTACTTGTAATTTAGCTGATGGATGTCAAGGCTTCACTCAAACAATAGGTGGACAAGTAGGACCATTTGGTGGAAGCCATGTAGAGTATGAGGATGGTACATATACTGATACAATTTCGTTTCTGGTATTCTATGTGTCACTTGACCATTTGGATTATGATGATATTTCATCATGGGGTGCAGGATTGACATTTGGTACTTCTTATGGAGCACCAAACACGGGAAGTGGATCTGCTTCGCTTGATATTGACTTTTTAGGTTTAATTCGAGATCTATTTCGCAAAGGAGACTGAATATGACAGATAATTCAAGATTTACCGATAAGCAAGTTATTGAAAAATATAAAAGAAGTATACTTGTCGACCAGTTTATAGTATTTGTACCAATGATTGTTTCGATTATTACTATTAAGACAATAACTCAATTTTTTGGTAGCTTCACAAACGTGTTCATTTCAATATTGTTTATACTTATATTTGGATTTTACTTAACATCCGATTATTTTATGAAAAATAGTAGCATTGGTAAAAAGATATATCATATTGAGATTTTGAATAATGATCATACGCGTAAGTTGTTGTTTTTGTCTGTAATAATGAGAAGGATTATGGAACTTACCTATCATCCTCTTTTCAACCGTGACTTCATCTCACATTCAAGGAAAATTAATAGTTTTACATCTACATGTGTTGTTCAAAAAGCAGAATCACATGAAAATATAGCTAATATAATATAGCTGACTGACTTTAGAGAATCGTTTAATTGATACTGGATTGGTATGGAAATTAAACAGTGGGTTGTGATGCCATATGCATAGAAAACTGAAAGGTCAAACCACCATACCAAGCAATAACAGCAAGTACTCAGAAGAGATGAGAAAAATAACAACTAAGTGTATTATTGGATGAAATATGTTCCCACACTGGAAAAAGTCTGGAATGGGGGAACATAAAATGGCTAAAAATATGTTTCCGACGTACACGAACCGACATATTTTCGAGCAATCACGTAGTTTCAACGCAGCTTGTGTTAAGAAAAATAAACAATAGGATTCAAATGAAAAAGAGAGCACTTATCGATAATTATCGATCCGAACTCTCTTTATTTTTTACTT
>CALMNM010000008.1 GCA_937868795.1 uncultured Acholeplasma sp. | reverse complement strand
TTTCAGCAATACTAATACCATATAAATCGTTGATTCCCATGGTGACCATAGGATTACGGACAGTGAATGTATTGACTTTGCAGTCTTGATGCATGAGAGCAACGATATCTGTTAAATAGTATTCACCTTTACGTGTATTTCTTTGAATCTTTTTAGCATATTCAAAAAGGAGTTTGTTATTAACGATATAAACGGATGAATTGACTTCTTTAATGAGTTTTTGAGCTTCATTACAGTCATTTTCTTCGACAATGCTTGTCACAATGCCGTATTCGTCACGAACAATACGTCCATAACCTTTAGGATAGTCCATCATCATCGTAACAATCGTTAAGTCATTGCCCATCTCTTCATGAGAACGCATGAGTTTATCCATGAGTGGATATTCCATGAGTGGCATATCTCCAGGAAGAATAAAGGTCGTTCCTTCTTTTCCAGCAAGTTGGGGTGCTGCAGATAACACCGCATGACCGGTACCAAGTTGTTCTTCTTGAACAGCATAGGTGACGCGGTCACCTAAGAGTTCTTGCACGACTTCTTTCTTATGACCGACAATCGCAACAATCTCATCAATCACGGATTTTTCAATGTTTTCAACGATGTATTCAATCATGGGTTTCTTCAGAATAGGAAATGCAACTTTAGGTAGTTCAGTGCGCATGCGTGTGCCTTTTCCGGCAGCAAGAATCAATGCATATTTCTTCATAGTTTTGAGCCCTCCTCTTGAATGGTCTCGATAAGTTCTTGGGAAAGTGAATCTACGATAAGTTGATCTTTATGACTGACGGTAATCCGAATTAAACTCTCAGTACCACTGGGTCTGACGAGTAAAAGTGAATGATCACCTAAACGCTTTCTTACATCTTCTATTTTAGCGATGACAGTATCTTTCTTCTAGACTTTCTTGTCAATCCCTTTAAGATTGGTGAGTTTGAGTGGATACATGGTCACATTTTGGATAAGACTCTCTAAAGAGACATTCATCTATTCTAAAATCTTTAAGAGATATATGGCAACGAGTAGTCCATCACATGTATGAATGAGATGGGTCAAGATAATATGACATGAGGACTCTCCACCACTGGTATAACCACTTGTGTAGAGTTCATGAAATACAT
>CALMNM010000007.1 GCA_937868795.1 uncultured Acholeplasma sp. | reverse complement strand
CAAATGCTTTATTTGCTTCAGCCATGCGGTGTACATCTTCACGTTTCTTCACAGCAGCACCCAATCCTTGGGATGCATCCATGATTTCTTTCGCTAATCTTTCTTCCATGGTCTTCTCATTTCTGAGACGCGCATAGTTCACTAACCATCTTAAACCTAGAGCGGTTTTTCTGACAGGTCTTACTTCTGTTGGAACCTGATAGTTTTGTCCACCAATACGGCGTGAACGAACTTCAATCACGGGCATGATATTATTCATCGCTTCATTAAAGACATCAATGGGCTCGCGGCCTGTGACTTCCTTAATGCGGTTGAATGCACCATAAAGAATCCCTTGAGCGGTTCCCTTCTTACCCTCTTCCATGATCGTGTTGACCAAGCGGGTAACAAGTTTTGATTGATATATCGGATCTGGTAAAACGTCGCGTTTTACGATATGTCCTTTACGTGGCATGAGTTCACCTTCTTCCTTTCGTTTACGAATTAATTATTGTTTTAGTTTATTTCTTTCCAGCGGGTTTTGCAGGAGCACCTTTTCCTGCAGCGCCTTTAACAGGTGCAGCTTTTGGACGCTTAGCTCCATACTTAGAACGACCTTGTTTGCGGTTGGCAACACCAGATGCATCAAGCGTTCCTCTGACGATGTGATAACGTACCCCTGGAAGGTCTTTGACACGACCACCACGAATCAGCACGACGCTGTGTTCTTGGAGTGAATGTCCAATCCCTGGAATGTAGGCTGTCACTTCAGTTTGGTTGCTTAAACGTACACGGGCATACTTACGAAGCGCTGAATTAGGTTTCTTCGGTGTCATCGTGGTCACACGTGTGCAGACCCCACGCTTTTGTGGTGAACTGTACTCTGTTTCTGCTTTATCGTTGGTGTTGAAACCATAACCGAGTGCAGGTGACTTTGATTTGTACTTTTTGTCCGTTCTTCCGTTTTTTACAAGTTGCGAAATTGTTGGCATTTGTAGATCTCCTTTCTTCTAACACATATCCAAGTGTTTCATTTTGTTATTCTTCAAACGTTCGTGGCTTTATTGAGCCATCGAAATGATACTACATGAGCGTGTTTTACGCAGCGTGTTTATTATATAACGAAGTAGTCATTAAGTCAACCATTTAAGTCAAAAAAATGCGTAAAATAATAGAAAAGACACGCCTGGTTACGTGTCTTTTTAAATAGTTATGTTTTTTTGCTTCTTTATTGGAAATCTTTACGCTTTTGGATCACTTCATAGATTTTAAAGATTGCTATTAAGGAAAGTGCTATCCCTAAGATAATCAAAATAACTCGAAAAATGAACATGAAGATAGCATTGACAACATCTCCCCAATTAAAATTAACATATTCATCTTTTGTTATGGTTAATTCGTTAGCACCAGTATCCATATTGAGACGTATTTCTACCTCAATCCACTCTTCTTCTGAAGGTGGTGTAATCATGATTTCATCGCTTTCACTCATCAAATTACCTAATTCATCAAAATAGACAAGCTTGATGCTCTCAAAATGTATAATGTCTTGTCGATATGCAAAGGTGTAATGTGCAATCGGTTGAGCTTGATCTTTTTGAACATATGCATTTTCAACATATGCAGCATAACTAATCCATTCAGCATCTGGATTTAAGTAGTCAGTGTTTGTTGTGTAAGGATGAAGTGTGGTAAAAAGTTCTGAGACTTCAGGAAGCATTCTTGAGCCTACTTTATCCTTTTTGACAAGCATGTCGAGATACCCCGTCACCACATCATCATAATAATAGTATTCATGTGCATTATCGTAAAGATAGACATGGATGACTTCCTCAGGATAATACGGATCGAAGGTTGCATAGGCACGAATTCCTGGAATCAGCAAAACAATAAATATTAAAACAAGAACTTTCTTCATACATTTCCCCCAAAGTATGTCTTTTCTCTATTATATACGTTTGAGCCTAAAGTGACAATATATATCAAGAAAAAATGGACATCGCTGTCCATAATTCACTATTTTTCTTTTTTAAATGCGTAAATCATACCCACTAAGGCGTTAACAAGGCTTGCAGGTAGAAGTTTCTGCAGGAAGACAAAGACTTTATATTTGAATCCAATGGTTTTATATAAAGGCATTCTCTTTTGCTGAACCAAGCGGTAAATGACCTTGGCTGCAACCATAGGGTCCATACCGTTGCGTTCATCATTTTCCATGACGCCTACAGATTTCTCAATTCGGTTCTTATAGCATTCACTATCTAAGGCATTTTTCTTTCTGTTCTTTGTGAATCCCGTCTTGATATCTCCGGGCATCACCGCACATACTTGAATACCTAAAGGAGACACTTCGTTCTGTAAAGCTTCTGAAAAAGCATTGATCGCGGCTTTTGAACTGGAATAAAAAGCCTGGAAAGGAATGGCAAGTCGTCCAGCGACGGAACTGATGTTAATAATCTTTCCACCACCACTCTTTCTCAAGAAAGGTAGAGCAACTTTGGTGGAATGAAAGACACCCATAAAATTGACATTCATGAGATAACTGGCATCTTCTGTTGTCGTATCCTCAATCGCACCAGAAATACCCATGCCAGCATTATTGATGACGACATCAATTCTCCCTTCAAGATCAAAGATATCTTGATAGGCGGTTTTCAGTTGTTCTAACTCCGTGACATCCGCTTGAATACTCTTGACATATTTGTCGTGAAGCTTCGAGCGACTAATGCCATAGACATGGTGTCCTTTTTGGCCAAGATAACTGGCCATTTGATAACCGATGCCTGATGATGCCCCGGTAACAACAATCACTTTCATAATTACTCCTCTAATCCTTCTAATCCCTTTAGGACCTCAACAATTTTATCGATTGCATGATCGATTTGTTCTTTCTTATGGGTTGCAGTATAACTCGTACGTATTAAACACTCACCAAGTGGTGTTGCTGGAGGTAAAACTGGATTGACATAAACACCATGTTCAAAAAGTTGGTTACACGCAAGCATCGTTCTCATCGGCATGTAAGTAAAAATAGGAATAATGGGTGTTTTAGAATCCCTGATCTTTAATCCTCTAGCCTTGAGACCTTGACGCATATATTCTGCGATATCATTTAAAGCTTGTACTCTTTCGGGTTCTCTCTTTAAGATGCGGAGTGCAGCAAGTGCAGCCGCAGTATTTGCTGGTGGAATGGCTGCAGAGAAAATATAAGGTCTTGAGTTATGACGAATATAGTCGACGACATCGTGTTCGGCAGCAACATAACCTCCAAGGGACGCGAGCGATTTTGAGAAGGTTCCCATGATGATATCCACTTCTTTTTCTAAACCAAAGTGTTCAGCGGTTCCACGTCCATGGGCACCCATGACACCTAAACCATGCGCATCATCAACCATGACTCTCGCACCATACTTTTTCGCTAGAGCGACGATTTCAGGAAGCTTGGCAATATCACCACTCATTGAGAATACACCATCGGTGATGATGAGCTTTCCTTTGTTTTCTGGTGCTTTGGCTAATTTATCTTCGAGATCTTTCATGTCAGAATGTTCAAAACGAATCACTTCTGCATAACTAAGACGTGTTCCATCATAGATGGAGGCGTGATTTTCTTTATCAGAGAAGATCAAGTCATTACGTCCAGCAATCGCGGAAATAATCCCTAAATTCGATTGGAAACCTGTTGAAAAAATCGTGCAGTCTTCTTTGTTTAAAAATTCTGCGAGTTCTTTTTCGAGTTCTTTATGCAAGTTCAATGTTCCGTTTAAAAAACGGGATCCGGATACTCCTGTACCATACTTGAGTGTGGCTTCAACAGCAGCTTGGATGACTTCAGGATGTGATGTTAGGCCCAAATAGTTATTGGATCCAATCATAATCATTTCTTTGCCTTCCATATGGACGACGGTATCTTGTTTGCTCGTTAATTCATGGAAGTAGGGATAATATCCGCCTTCTCTTGCTTTCTTGGCTGTATCATATTGGTAACACTTTTTAAATAAATCCATGTTTAAACCTCTCTTTAAAAAATCACTTAAGCCTATTATAATACATTTCTATTTGATTATATCCTTTAAAAGCGTCTTTTACTCTCTAGAAAGCGTTCTTCATAAAAGATATGATTAAAAAAACTAAGGATATAAAATATCCTTGGTCTTATTTCTTATATTGATTGAGTTCGATGGCGATCATTGCTGCGAGTCTTGCATTGTTATAAACGAGTTCAATATTGGACTCTAAAGACTCCCCACCGGTAATCTCCTTAATCTTTGAGAGCAAGAATGGGGTCACATGTTGTCCCTTAACGCCTTTCAGATTGGCTTCTGCTAATGCTTTTTCGATTGCTTGATCAATCACTTGATGATCCATGCTATAGGGCTCTGGAATAGGGTTCGCTACGACTGCCCCACCGGTTAACCCTAATGACCATTTGGCATGGAGTAGATCAGCAATCTCTTTGGGGTGATCAAGTCTATAATTTACCTTGAAGGGACTTGTTCTAGAATAGAATGCTGGAAGCAAGTCTGTTTGATATCCAATGACTTCAACACCTTTGGTTTCTAAGTACTCCAAGGTGAGTCCTAAATCAAGAATCGATTTCGCTCCTGCACAGACCACACAGATGTTTAATGCTGCAAGTTCTTCTAAATCGCGTGAAATATCAAAGGTTTCTTGAGCACCACGGTGCACCCCACCGATCCCTCCAGTCGCAAACACTTCAATCCCTGCGAGATTGGCAATGACTGATGTTCCTGATACGGTGGTCGCTCCCGTCTTTTTCTGTGAAATGACGTAGCCAAAATCGCGTTTACCGACTTTGTAAACACCGGGTTCTTTAGCTAAAAATTCGATATCTTCTTTGGACAGCCCAACATGAATTTCACCTTTGAGAATCGCAATTGTCGCGGGAACTGCACCTTGATCTTTAATGATCTTTTCGACATCAAGTGCCATCTTCACATTATCAGGATAGGGCATTCCGTGTGAAATAATGGTCGATTCAAGGGCAACGATAGGTTTCTTTTCATCCAAAGCTTTTTTGACGTCAGGATGGAGATGTAATATGGGTTTCATAGTGATAACTCCTTCAATGTTTTTTCTAAAATTTCTGAGGTTAATAATGGATTGACCGCATGGGGATCCATCAGGTTTAAATAAGCATTTACAAGACCATAAGACAGTCCTTCTTTTTGTAAAACAGCAGCGTAGATAACCCCTGCAAAAAAGGCATCTCCCGCACCGGTTGCTCCGATGATCTTAGTCTTAATCGCTTTTTTATGAAGGGTCTTTTGTTGCGTGAAGTGATAGGCGCCTTTTTCTCCTAATGTGAGATAAATCTCTTTTGTTCCTTGATTCAGAAAATAATGACCAAGTTGCTCAAGATCAACTTTCACTTCATCGTTAAAACCTGCAAGCGTCTTTGCTTCAATCAGGTTCAATTTTAGGGTGTGAATATAGCGTAAAACTTGGTGCAGTTTGATCGCTTTTTGACCCGATATCGCATCAATATACACTTTATCATGATAGGCTTGTAAAAAATAGGTGATAACCTCTAATGATAGATTGGTATCCATCACTAAAATGTCCGCTTGATCAATATCATTCTTGTAAACAAGAATGTCTTCTTTTGTCATTTTCTCAATATCATCCATCACAGCAACTCCGATTAAATCCTCACCTTGTTCATCCATGACAGAAACATAAAGTGGTGTCTCTTTGATTGGGATGGGGCGAATGGTCAAGCCAATCATATCTGCTTGATCGAGAATCATCTTTTGATAGTGATCCTGTCCTAGAGGTGTAATAAGTGTCGTTTCAATCCCTAAACGCGAAAGATTTTCAGCGATGTTTCTTCCCACACCACCGAGTGATTTCTTGAGATAACCAGGGTTAGAATCGTGAAGATTCATGTGATGATGAGGGTATAAAAATAGATCGATGACTGATCCTCCAATGATTGTCACTTTGGGCATACTTGTCCTCCATTTCTATCCCTAATTTTACCACATGTTATGATATTTTGGGGCACTTCATGGGTGTTACACCTCATTTTATCACTCAAGATGGTACTCAATTATTAAGAGTTTCTTACTTCACCCTTATATTCAAGTACATCTGTTGTATCAGCATGGTTTTTTCGGTACAATATGAGTGCAAATTACAAAAAGGATGTGCCCCCATTGAATTATATTCAAATCGACAAGACCATTAAAAAAGCATACTATTTACAAATTAAAGATTCGATCAAAGACGCCATACAAAAAGGTGTCCTTTCTGATATGGATAAACTACCCACAGAACATGAAATCTGTGAGGTTTTTGGAATAAGTGATATCGTTGTGAAAAATGCGTATAAGCTGCTCGTCCAAGAAGGGATAGTGACCCGTGTCCAAGGTAGTGGTACGTATGTATCCACACGAAAGGTTTTCCGCTTTCCTCTCAAGGGCTATTCAGAACTTTCCAGCTTTGAATCCTATCGTTATCAATCCAAAGAAAAGCGGATTATTTTGTTTGAAGATACGCTAGGTGATGAGAATATTCATCTTGCATTAGACCTAAAAGAACCTGCACCTTATTATATCGCGAAATATATTGTATTGGTGGATAATGCTGAGGTTCTCCTTCAAACTCTTTATTTGCCCAGAGCTTTGTTTAAAGGGCTTATGATCGATGATATTAAGGAGAATAATCTGCCCAAACTCATCGAAAGACGTTATGGTTATACGATGAATCGTGTCAAAAGCGGGTTTCATCCTGTCAACCTCTCTGCTTCAGAGGTGCTTTTGTTAAACACGTATAAGAATGCAGCTGCACATCGTGTAAAGACGACCATCTATGATGAATCCGATACCATCATCGCTTATCTCGATACGCTCTTTTTGGGCGAATATACTCAGTTTGAGGTGCTTAACGCATGAAAGAAATCCTCTTAAGTCAACTCAAGATTGATAAACGACAATCCATTTCTATTCCACTTCAAATTGCTCAATCAATTAAGCAAATTCTTTTTGAGCGTACGGTGAAGTATTTAGCAGAGATGCCTACGATGGAACAAGTTGCGAAAAAACTCGATGTTCCTATGATTGATGTTCAAACCGCATATCAACGTCTTTATCATGAAAACTTTTTACATCGCGACAAAGATCGCTACTATGTGAATTATGTCTATATTTCTTCTGATTATTACTTAAAAGTATCCCGACTTTTTGATGTGATTCAAAAATTAGGACTTAAGCCTTCCATTAAAGCCATCAAAAAGCGTATTACATCGATCCCAAGGGATCTACTCGTCGATCCAGCCATCGACCCCAATCAATCCTATGTTCATCTTAGACGCATTTATTATGGTAATGACATTCCACTTGCCTTAATGGATATTTATTTTCCCGAAAGTGATTTCCCCAATTTTGATCATCTTCATATCGATGAGAAGCCTATCTATGAAGTGATCTTTAGTCATTACAAGCGACTCATCTCTTCAGGACGTCGTTTACTTTCGGTGATCAATCTTAACAAAGATGATGCCAGATTGCTCAACGCAATGCCTGAAACTGCGAGTTATCAACTGATTTCTGTCGCCTTTGATCAACATAAGAAACTGATTGATGTCTCAAGGTCTATCTCGACCATGAATCAATACTTCGAAGTTGAATTTGATCGAAAAGACATTGAAAAAATTACCCAAAATCATTTCTTCTACATATAAAAAAATTCCCTGTGCACAAGGCATAGGGAATTTTTTGTATTAGTAATCGAGATCTTCTTCTTCCGTATAGGTATTCGAACGATCATAATCAAACAACGTTTCGCGCAAGATACCTGTACCAGCAGGGATCAAGCCACCGATGATGACATTTTCTTTTAAGCCATGGAGTTCATCGGTCTTACCCTTGATCGCTGCATCCGTTAAGATACGTGTGGTTTCCTGGAAGGAAGCCGCAGATAAGAAGGAATCACTACGTAAGCTTGCTCTCGTGATACCAAGTAAGATAGGACGGCCGACAGCGGGACGCTTGAATTCAGCGAATGCCTTACGGTTCGCTCTCTTGAATTCAGCCACGGATACTTCAGTTCCTGGAAGGAGTTCGGTATCGCCTTCTGTGACGACAGTAATTCTTCTTAGCATTTGACGAATAATCAGTTCGATATGCTTATCGGAAATTTCAACACCTTGAGAGCGATAAACCTTTTGAACTTCTTCTAAGATGTACATTTCTGCTGCTTCAGCAGAGACGACTCTCAAGAGTTCCTTAGGATTGATCGAACCTGGGGTAAGTTTTTGACCCGCTTTGACAGAAGCACCTTTTCTTACGAGTGCTTCAACATTAGGATCAACGGTATACTTAAATTCTTTTTCGCTTGCATCAACCAAGGTGATGATCGAGACACCGCCACGTTGGCGATCAATCGACTTAACCTTGCCATCGACTTCAGCAATAACCGCTTTTCCTTTAGGATTACGGGCTTCAAATAATTCTTGAATACGGGGGAGACCTTGGGTGATATCAGATGCGGAAGCAACCCCACCGGTATGGAAGGTTCTCATAGTGAGCTGGGTACCCGGTTCACCAATGGATTGTGCAGCCACAACCCCGACGGCTTCACCGACTTCAACACGGGTGTTGGTCGCAAGATTACGGCCATAACACTTCGCGCAGACACCATTTTCTGAATTACAGGTCAAGTTTGAACGAATTTCAATATCATTGATTTCCGCTTTGATGATCGCACTACCGATTTCTTCGGTGATGAGGTCATTACGCTTAACAAGCACTTGTTTTGTCTTGGGATGGATGACATCTTTGGCTGAATAACGGCCTACGATACGGTCATATAAGGGCACGATTTCTTTGGTGTCTTCCTTGATGGCACTCATGACAACCCCACGTTCGGTTCCGCAATCTTCATCGACAACGATGACATCTTGTGAAACGTCAACTAAACGTCTGGTTAAGTAACCTGATTCCGCTGTCTTTAACGCGGTATCGGTAGAACCCTTACGGGCACCATGGGTGGAAATAAAGAATTCGGATACGGTGAGTCCTTCTCTAAACGATGCTTTAACTGGGACTTCAATAATTTCCCCTTTCGGGTTATTCATGAGTCCGCGCATACCAGCAAGCTGAGCAAAGTTGGAGGCATTACCACGAGCACCTGAGTCAGACATCATATAGATGTTGTTATCCTTATCAAATTCTTCCATTAAACCTTTTTGGATATCATCTCTCGCTTCTTGCCATTCTTTAATGACAAGATCACGACGTTCATCATCGGTGAGCCATCCTTGATCAAAGAGTTCACTGATTTCTTCAATCGAGGTGTTCGCTTTTTGGAGACGTTCATCTTTCTTCGAGTAGACATTAATATCCGCGAAGGATACGGTGATACCAGCAACGGTCGAATATCTGAATCCTAAATCCTTCAAACGGTCAAGCATCTTTGAGGTTTCAGAGATTTGAAGTTCTTTAAAGACTTGAGCAATAATTTGTGATAAGAACTTCTTCTTGAAGGGAGAAGGTACGGGAATCGTATCAAGAACATCTTTAGGATTGACACCCTTGGCGATAAAATACTTATCAGGGGTCTTCAACTCAAGATTTTCCGTCGTCGGTTCATTGAGATAAGGGAAACTTGGGGGTAAAATTCGGTTGAAAATGAGTTTACCTAACGTGGTGACTAAATACTTATGTTTTTGTTCTTCGGTAAACTTTTGGTTAATCGATCTTGGATCGACGATAATACGGGTATGAAGACCAATTTCTTTATGTTCATACGCAAGTTGTGCTTCATCGAACGAGAGGAAGAAATGTCCTTCATTGCGATTTTTAAAGAGGTGTTCATTCTTGCGTTCTAAAGAACGATATCCATGGAAATCACGTTGTAGTTTTTCTTCAATGGTTAAGTAATAGTTTCCAAGAACCATGTCCTGAGAAGGTGTAACAACAGGTTTACCATCTTTAGGGTTAAGAATGTTATTGGATGCAAGCATGAGCAAACGTGCTTCTGCTTGTGCCTCATTGGATAGAGGAACGTGAACCGCCATTTGGTCACCATCAAAGTCCGCGTTGAACGCAGGGGTGACAAGTGGGTGTAGACGGATTGCTTTACCATCAATCAACTTAGGTTCAAATGCCTGGATCCCTAAGCGGTGAAGTGTGGGGGCACGGTTTAAGAGCACGGGGTGTTCTTGAACCACTTTTTCTAATGCTGCCCAAACATCATCATCCATCTTTTCATATTTCGCATTGGCATTTTTCTTTGCATTCGCATCATTGCCTTGGAGCTTTTGAAGTTCTCTTAAGACGAATGGCTTGAATAAGGTGATCGCCATTTCACGGGGAATCCCGCACTGATACATTTCTAGGTCTGGTCCAACGATAATAACTGAACGACCCGAGTAGTCGACACGCTTACCAAGTAAGTTTTGTCTAAAACGACCTTGCTTACCACGGAGCATATCCGATAATGATTTTAAATGACGATTACGTTCAACAGCGGCTTTCTTACCACGTTTCGCATTGTCAAAGAGGGCATCGACCGCTTCTTGTAACATACGCTTTTCGTTTTTGGTAATAAGGCGTGGTGCATTTTGTTCTTTTTGTTTCTTCAAACGATTATTACGGTTTAGGATACGACGATATAAGTCATTTAAGTCAGTGGTTGCGAAACGTCCACCATCAAGTGCGACCATGGGACGTAAATCCGGTGGAATGACAGGAATGACATCCATGACCATCCATTCGGGTTTATTATCCGAGTTATTGAACGCTTCAACGACTTCTAAACGCTTGATAATACGATCGCGCTTTTGTTTAGAGGATGTCTTCAACTTCTTGCGTAAGCTCTTGACTTCTTTATCGAGATCAAGTTCTTGAAGAAGTTTTTTAACAGCTTCAGCACCGGTGAGCGCGACAAAGCGGCTACCGTATTCTTCAGACAATGCTGAATAATCTTGTTCGGTTAAGATTTGCTTTTTCGCAAGAGGTGCAGTGCCTGGATCAGTGACGATATAGGCTGCATGATACACGACTTCTTCTAAGGCTTTCGCTTTAATGCCAAGCAAAATCGCGAGTCTAGAAGGAGAGTTCTTTAAGTACCATGTGTGAACGACAGGCGCTTCGAGTTCGATATGACCCATGCGTTCTCTACGCACTTTGGATTCTGTGATTTCAATCCCGCACTTCTGACAGATTTGGCCTTTATTTCCGGATTGTTTCTTTCCACATGCGCATTGATAATCGCGGGTAGGTCCGAAAATGCGTTCGCAGAAAAGACCGCCTTCTTCAGGTTTTGACGTACGATAGTTGATGGTTTCATGCGTTTTGACTTCGCCATAAGACCATTGTCTGATTTCATCTGGTGATGCTAAACGAATCTTTAAATGTGAGAATGTACGAGAACCATACCCTTTACGGATGGGTTGTACATGACGATGAATGCGTTCATCGAGATCGATTTCCTCTTTTTCTTCTTCAAAAAGTTCATCTTCAACGACTTCATGATGGGCATGTTCCTTAAGAGCATCAAACCCGTAAAGTTCTAAGAGTTGATTGATTTCTTGACGAAGGAGTGCATCATCTTCAAAGAGATGGTAGAGTGTATGACGGTCAAATTCAAGCAATTCTTTTAAATCTTGAATATTCGCGTTTTGCAAAATCTCAACGGTTTCATCACTTAAGTTTAAGTTCTCTAAGCTTCTGGGTAATTGATAGCGACGAAGAATCGATTTGATTTCTTCAAAGCTTGAACCAAGAAGCATATTAAGTTCTTTTAAGTTAAACGTATTGAAGTCTTCAAGCTGATCGATTCCCGAAAGTTTGAGCTGCTTTAATGCATCTTCGGAAAGTTTGAGCGATTCAACGTGGAGTGTTAATTTTTCTTTAGCCATTAACGGAATCCTCCTTTAAACTTGGAAGAACTGTTATCGACAAGCGATTTTTGGGCTTCGTTTTCACCCGTCGTCGCATCGATCAATTCGACATAAAGACCTAGTGCTTGAAGTTCACGTGTCAAGACTCTGAAAGATTCAGGAATGCTTGCTGAAGGGATGGGTTTATCATGTGTAATCGCACTATAGACCTTATTTCTTCCGAGCATGTCATCCGATTTGACGGTAAGCATTTCTTGCAGGGTATGTGCTGCCCCATATGCATAGAGTGCCCATACTTCCATTTCCCCGAAACGCTGACCACCATTTTGTGCTTTACCACCCATGGGTTGTTGCGTGACGAGTGTGTATGGACCCACAGAACGTGCATGAAGTTTGTCATCGACCATGTGGGATAACTTGATCATGTACATGACACCCACAGAGATGCGGTTTTCATAAGGTTCACCGGTACGACCATCATATAAGACAGTCTTTCCATCGGGATCAATACCTGCTTCAGAAAGGATGCTCTTTAAGTCTTCATCAGAGACGCCATCAAAAACAGGGGTCGCAACTTTGACGCCAAGTTTCTTTGCAGCTAATCCTAAATGAATTTCCAAAATCTGACCAATATTCATACGTGAAGGAACCCCAAGAGGGTTAAGCATGATGTCAACGGGAGTACCATCTGCCATATATGGCATATCTTCTCTGGGGAGAATCTTCGAGATAACCCCTTTATTTCCGTGACGACCCGCCATCTTATCCCCTTCGGAGATCTTACGCTTCTTCGCAACATAAACACGAATCGATTCATTGACGCCACTGGGTAGTGTATCGCCATTCTTCTTCGAGAAGTATTGAATCGATTGAACGACCCCACCACCACCATGAGGAACACGGAGCGATGAGTCGCGATATTCTCTTGATTTTTCACCGATGACGGCGTGAATCAATTTTTCAGAAGGACTGGGTTCAAATACACCTTTAGGTGTAATCTTACCCACTAAAATGTCGCCTTCTTTGACTTCAGAACCCGGAATAATAATTCCACGTTCATCTAAATTCTTTAACGCATCCATTCCGGCATTCGGAACTTCGCGGGTAATTTCTTCTCGACCAGATCCTGTTTTGAGTTCTCTAGTTTCGATTTCGTATTCATCGATATGAATCGATGTATACACGTCTTCTTTAACGAGATCTTCAGACAAGATGATGGCATCTTCGTAGTTGTAACCTTCCCATGTCATGAATGCCACGGTAACATTACGTCCTAGGGCAAGTTCACCATTATGGGTCGATGGACCATCGGCTAAGACATCACCTGCATCCACCCATTCACCCACTTGAACAATCGGATGTTGAAGGATACATGTATCTTGGTTTGATCTAAAGAAACGGATGAGTTCAAAGGTTTCACTATCGCCCATACCATAATCTTTTAAGACCTTCGCGGTTTCATAAGTAAAGGGCTTTTCGGGATCATAAAGAACATTATTGCCAACCATAAGTTTATGTTCTGGTTTTGCAGTCACGATCACCTTTAAGGCATCTGCATAAGTCACATAACCTGACACGCTAGATACGATGACAGCTCCTGAGTCTTTCGCAGCACGATATTCAATACCGGTACCTACGATAGGTTCTTCAGGTTTTAATAGAGGAACGGCTTGTCGCTGCATGTTCGCACCCATGAGGGCACGGGATGCGTCATCGTGTTCCAAGAAAGGAATGGTTGATGTTGCCACAGAAACGATCTGCTTTGGTGAAACGTCCATATAGGTGACATCTTCGGGATCAAACATCGAGGTTTCCCCACGATAACGTCCGATCACGCGTTCTGCCATGATTTCTCCGGATTCAGAAAGTTCTGTTGCTGCAGAGGCGATAACTTCATCGTATTCTTCATCTGCTGTTAAGTATTCAAATTGATTGGTCACATAGTGTTTACCATCTTCACGGTTAACGACGAGGTAAGGTGTTTGAATAAAGCCGTATTGGTCAACTTTCGCATAGGTTGCAAGCGAAGAAATAAGACCAATGGAAGGACCTTCAGGGGTTTCAATCGGACAGATACGGCCATAGTGCGAGTTGTGTACGTCACGCACCTCAACGCCAGCACGGTCACGTGCTAACCCACCGGTACCAAGTGCAGAGACTCTACGCTTTTGGGTAAGTTCAGCAAGCGGGTTGATCTGATCCATGAACTGCGATAATTGAGAACTTCCAAAGAATGTCTTAATCGCACCCGCAAGTGGTGTCATGTTGATGATGTTTGATGGGGTTGCATCCGCGAATGTCGTGGTAGACATCTTATCTTTAATGTTCTTTTCAGCACGTGCTAAACCGATTCTAAATTGATTCTTTAAGAGTTCGCCAATTAAACGAAGACGACGATTTCCTAAATGGTCGATGTCATCGATGTGTCCTAAACCTTCGTATAGATTTAAGTAATACGACATGGATGCAACAATGTCAGAAAGCGTGATGTATTCTTTGGTTTCTCTTTGATCGCTACCGATCACTTTGACGGTATTGATCTTTTCAGTTTCTTTATCCTTAACGGTCACTTCGATCATTTCGACGATAACGCCTTCGCGTTCTCTTTCTCTTTGATAAACATCACCCGTTAAGAAGTATTTAATGACTTTTTCATCTAACGCTTGACGTGAACGTCTTAAAACGGCGATGACTTCATCGGTCACTTCCGTATTTTTAGAAACGATGATTTCACCGGTTCTTAAGTTGATAATGTTTTCCTTGGTGTATAATGTTTCACCACCATCAGGAAGACGGGTTGCTAAAATTTCATCAGGGGTTTCATTCTGTAAAGATTCTTCTTTTGGAATGATTTCCTTACGAAGTGCATGTCTCTTGTCTTTTAAGACTTTGATGACATCCTTTGTAATCTTGGTCTTTTCAGGAACGATGACTTCACCTGTTTCAGGATCCACGATATCGGTAGCTGTATATTGACCTAAAATGCGACCTAAAACATCAAGCTTCTTATTGAACTTGTAACGACCAACAGCCGCTAGATCATAACGTCTTCTTTCAAAAAGACGCATTCTGATGAATTCTCTCGCTGCATCGGCAGGAACTTTTTCTCCCTGTCTTAGCTTAGAATATAAATCAACGATGGCTTCATCGCTATTTTTGGTTTCATCTTTTTCGAAGGTTGCTTCTAAGTATAAAGATTTTCCAAACACTTCGAGAATATCTTTCTTCTTGCCTAAACCTAACGCACGCATCATGGTGGTCATGGGGACCTTCTTAGAGCGGTCTAGTTTTGCATAAAGAATATTTTTCGATCCTAATTCATATTCGATCCATGCCCCACGGGTTGGAATCACTTGAGCCATATACTTCACTTGGTTGAGCTTCTTATCAAGTTCACTCGTGAAATATGCACCTGCAGAACGAATAATCTGTGAAACGACTACGCGTTCAGCGCCGTTAATGACAAAAGTTCCCGACGGTGTCATGTAGGGAATTTCACACATAAGTACGACGTTTTCACGGACTTCGCCAGTCACGGCATTTTCAAGTTTTACACGGGCAGATAATTGCTTCGCGTAATTGACGTCTCTCAGTTTTGATTGCGTGATGTCATATTTGGGTTCTGATAAAAAATGTTCCTCAAAATATAACTTCAAATCACCATTGTGTCCTTCAATCGGTGAAATGTCCTCAAGCAACTCCCTAATACCATGATCGATAAACCATTTGAATGATTTTGTTTGAATCTCGATCAGGTCAGGCAAATCCACGTCATAACGCATTCTAGAAAAATTTCTGCGCTCTGCTTTTTTGCCGTATTTGACGCTTCGATATCCCATAATCCACACTCCTATCGTCTTTGGAAATCGCGTTTTAATATATTAAAAAATGAAAAGAAAACAACATTATGCATTTTACAATATTATCATATTGTGTTGCAATAGTCAATCAATTTTTGACTTTTTGGCTAAAAGAACCCAATATCCCTTATTTCTTTCTATCATTTCTACCGAATGAAATAAGTTTTTCAGTTTCTCCATCGTTGATGGTGCTCCCTGCTTTTTTTGAATCACCACATAGAGCATACCCTCTGGATTTAAGTGTTGATACGCATCTTCATAAAGCTTGAAAATCGTCGATTTTCCCGCTCTAATGGGAGGATTTGTCACGATCACATCGACGGGTTGTTGAACCTGTTCAAATAGAAACGCGGGTTCAAAATGGATGTGTTCGACCTCATTTAAATGGGCATTTTTACGTGCTAAATCAAGGGCACGTTCGTTGATGTCATACCCTTGAATCGTTGCATGTGGATACTTTTTTGCCAGATAAATGGCCACTGGACCATAGCCGCACCCCATGTCAATCACCGACGATACAGCAGGATTTAATTCGATGGATTCGAGAAGAACACGTGTTCCATAATCGAGACCATCTTTCGAAAAAACTCCTTTATCTGTATAAAATCGAAGTGAAAGACCTTTGATGGTCACATCAAAGGTTTTTACATCGTGATCTAGGGTGGGATCATTCGTATAATAATGACTCATGGGTCCCCCATTTAACAGCGAAAAAACCCGAGAGCGATTCTCAGGTTAAATCTTCGCTTGAATTAGAAGTTATTTAACTTCAACAGTTGCACCAGCGTCTTCTAAAGACTTCTTAATGGTTTCTGCGTCTTCCTTCTTAATCTTTTCCTTGATAAGTGCATTTGGAGTTTCAGTTAAAGTCTTCGCATCTGCTAATCCTAAACCGGTAATTTCGCGAACCACTTTGATGACTGCGATCTTGTTGGTACCAAATGTCTTGAGGACTACGTTAAATTCTGTTTGTTCTTCAACAACTGCGGCTGCTGCTGCGGCTGGAGCTGCGGAAACTGCGGTTGGATCAATACCGAATTCTTCTTTTAATCCATCAACGAGTTCTTTGATTTCTAATAATGTCATTTCTTTTAATGCTTCAATAAATGCTGCTTTTGTTAATTTTGCCATGGTTTGTTCCTCCTAATTATACTTGTTCTGGGTTGCTGATCATATTAAGACCAACTGCGAGCTCTCTCACTGGAGTGAGCATACCTACTGCGAGCATGGTGAGTAGGGTTTCTCTTGATGGTAATGTTGCTAATGCATTGATGCCTTCAATGCCGACAACTCTTCCTTCAACAATACCTGCTTGAATTTGGACAACTTTGTTTTCCTTCGCAAAGTCAAATAAGATCTTTGCAGGAGCAACAACATCCGAGTAGCTGATCGCTAATGCTTTCGCACCAACGAGTGAGTCTGCCAATGCACCGTATCCAGCGGCGATGGATGCTCTTCTCGAAATATTGTTCTTGTAGACTGTGACATCACAGCCTGCTTCTCTTAACTGGTGACGTAGTTTGGTAAAAGCTTCTACGGTCAAACCAGGATAGTCGAAGGCAACAACAGTGGTAGCACGTCCAAGCTTTTCGGTTAGTTCACGTACGGATTCAACCTTACGTTCTAAAATTGCTTTTTGCATGAAATGCCTCCTTCGTTTACGAAAAATCTCTCTTCTGCCAAAGACAAAAGAGAGATCGAATCTAAATAGATTTGGATACCTCGGTAGGAAATTAAGCTAGCGCACCTACTGTCTTTGGCGATTAAATTCTAAAGTGTCTTAACCGCGGATCTTCAGGGATTCTTCATCCACACGAATGCCGGGAGCCATACTTGAAGTGACGGTAATCGACTTCATGTAGGTACCTTTAACGGTTGTGGGTTTGATACGGTTGAGTTGATCATAAAGGGTCTTTAAGTTTTCCTTTAACTTCTCGGGTGTGAAGGACACACGTCCGATAGGTGCATGGATGTTCCCAACCTTATCAGTGCGGTACTCAATCTTACCATTTTTGATTTCGTTGACGGCTTTCGTCACGTCCATCGTCACAGTTCCAGTCTTGGGGTTTGGCATTAAGCCTTTGGGGCCTAAAATGCGTCCGAGTTTACCGAGTTGTCCCATCATGTCTGGTGTAGCCACCATGACATCGAACTCAAACCAGCCTGCGCCGATTTTTTGAATGAGTTCTTGTGCGCCTACGTGATCAGCACCAGCAGCTTCTGCTTCTTTTGCTTTTTCACCTTGTGCGATAACAACAACGCGAGAAACTTTTCCTGTACCGTGAGGTAATACGAGTGCGCCTCTTAAGTTTTGTTCGGCCTTTCTTGGGTCGACATTAAGTCTGAATGCTGCTTCAACAGTCGCATCAAACTTGACATAAGAGGTCTTTTTCACTAAATCCATTGCTTCTTCGACAGTGTATTTCTGCGTTTTGTCAATGAGTTTAGCCGCTTCTAGGTATTTCTTTCCTCTTTTCATATTGTTCCTCCTAAAATGTGGTCTAGCGGGATATCCTCCCACAATTTAGATAGCTAGCGATCTAAATTATTCTGAAATCGTGATGCCCATCTGACGTGCTGTACCTGCGATGATATTCATTGCTGCTTCAACGGTGTACGCATTTAAGTCAGGCATCTTTCTTGTTGCAATCTCTCTTAACTGATCCTTCGTGATGGTCGCTACTTTATCTTTCTTCGCGTTCTTTGAACCAGAAGTGATATTCGCTGCCTTCTTCAGTAAGTCGCTTGCGGGTGGGGTCTTTGTGACGAATGAGAATGTACGGTCATCATAAACCGAGATAATCACTGGTACGACAAATCCCATTTGATCTTTCGTTGCTTCGTTAAATTGTGAACAGAATGCGGGAATGTTAACTTGCGCTTGACCTAATGCTGGACCAACAGGTGGCGCTGGGTTTGCTTTTCCGGCTGCAATCTGCAACTTGACGACTTTAACAACTTTTTTTGCCATGAGACACAACCTCCTTCTTTACATAAGTATGTGGTATGAATTTCATTCTTCCACTATGGTGTGCTTTCACACGCGATATCATTCTATCATTTAGGGTATGCTTTGTCAATCAAAAAAAGTAGAATTAACGAATTTTTGCCCCAAAGGGGAACAGAGCGAGTTGTGCGAGTTTAAACCATTGGAGACCAAACGGAATTCCGACGATCGTGATGCAAAAAAGAACACCAAGACCTAAGTAGCCAAGCATCATTTCCCAGCCTGCTATGATCGCCCAAATCAGATTGATAATGGGATGTTCAGAGAATCGAGTGTCTACATCTTTCCCAAAGGGAAAGACGACTAAACCTGCAAATTTAAATGCTTGAAGACCAAAGGGGATTCCAACGATGGTTACACATAATAGCAACCCTGCAACAAGCCAAATCAGCGCTGCAATCGCGCCACCAAAAACAAACCAAATAATATTACCCAATGTTTTCATATCGTATCCTCCTATGCTTTAGAATAACATAAGAAAAACCCCTTGAAAAGGGGCTAGTCGATTAATTCATAGAGATAGGTGGATGAATTATACTGCCATATCGTGCTTAATGAAGTGATATTGCTATAATTGGTGGTCCACCAAGAAGAGGATAAACTTGTTCGATTGGTTTGATAAACTGAGGTGGAATAGGTAGCTTTTTGTCCGGTTAATTTATTGTATAACGTGCTTGAATTGATGAGGACAGCTGGATTAGATGAACGACGATAGATGGTGATCTGGGCACTTCTTGAATTGGTGAAAGTGATGTTATTACCAGTCGCTCGTAAAATCCCTGATCTCACGGTATAACTATTGGTGTTGGCACTCGTCACATAGGATCTCAAAAAGCCTGTATAGAATGTGTCATCTGCAGTCACTGTGCCCTGATTTCGACCGACGAGTCCCCCAGATCCTACGGTTGAATCGTTCGTTGCTGATAAGACGATGACGCTCGAAAAAACCACTGCACGATCAATATTGACCGTGGTTGTCGTTAGGACTGCACCGATGATACCACCACTGCTTGTTAAACTATTGGATGTTACTGTAGACTCTACATACACATCGCTGATATTCGCGGTAAAAGATCCGATGGTCCCAATTAACCCACCATTTCCGTAGGTATTTCCTGAGTAACCACCAGTAATGGTGGTCCCTGTAACTTTAATGTTGGACATCGTGAGCGTCCCTGTACCAGAGGTCGGAAACGCATAACCTGCGATAGCACCAGCAAACACCGAAGTGTTTGTGCTACTTGAGTTCTTGATGCGAATATTTTCAATAATGTTCCCTGTGCCCTGTATTCTTCCTGCTAAAATTCCTGAAGTCGTGGTATCTGCAACCGTATAGTTGATGTTAACATTGTCCAACGTCAGGTTTTTGACTGTTGCACCTTCAAGAATCCCAAATACACCACGATAGTCTGTCAAAGAAAGATTGGCGATGGTTTTGCCGTTGCCATCAAAAACCCCATTAAAGGTGGTTGCTATATTGTTATTCCACGTTGGATAGGATAAATTTTGGAAATCTAAATCTCGGGCAAGAACGTAGGTATTGGTATTTCCACTGATGTTCATTGCAGCAATAAATTCATCGACAGTGTAAATGGGGATTCCATCATACCACTCACCCAAAATAACATTTCCTGAACCATCATCGGCATTGCCCGAAATAGAAGATGCCCAATAGGCAAAAGACATGCCAAAGCTGAAGAGCATGTTGAGAGCTGCTAGAAAAATGATGAGTAATTTTCGATGATGCTTAAGTATAATAAAATCTCCTTGGAAACTTAGAAAAACGGCAATTTTTCATCATTTCCTGGAGAGATTGTATCACTGATTAAGGGGAAAAGCAATCAAAATAAATCGGAAAATCCATATAATCAATAAACACTATATTGGTTATACTCAAAAGCCACATTCGTCGTGGTCACACGATGCATCTTTATCTTGATTTTCTAACGTTTGTAATGGATTCTCTTCTTGCCAAATCTGTTCTAATGCACGGGTAAAATAGTCGGTTTGTTGTGCACCAGATATCCCGTATTTACGATTGATGACAAAAAACGGAACCCCTTGGACACCGAGTTGTCTTGCTTCTTGTTGCTGTGCGGTAACTTGATCGCTATACTCATTATTCTTTAGTACTTTTTCTGCTTCTTTGGGATCTAGTCCAACTTCAGCTGCGAGATTAATGAGTGCTTTTGTATCCGCTAAGTTTTGTCCTTCTGTAAAATAGGCTTTCATTAACCGTGAGGTGATGACGTCTTCTTTACCGAGTGTGTTTGCCCATTTTGCGAGACGATGTGCGTCAAAGGTGTTGGTCATTTGAATTAGATCATAGCGATATTCAAGACCTACGGTTTTGGCGTTTTGGGTAAACATTTTAAACCGTTCTTTTGCTTGTTCTTTGGTCATGTTGTGACTTTTCGCAAACGCTTCATCAGCGCTTCCCATCATGACTTTAGGTGCGTTAGGGTTTAGTTGGTAAGCTTTGTAGACGATGTCTACTTTATTCTTGTGTTTAAATGCTGCGAGCGCTTGTTCAAAACGTGTTTTTCCGATGTAACAAAACGGGCAGGCAAAATCTGACCATATTTCAATTTTCATAGATAATACCTCCATATCCGAGATGTATTATAACAAAAATGGTACTCGATTTCTCGTTAATTACTTTATTTTATTCGTTTTTTTAAGTATTAATGTCTATCTTTATCGATTTTTGTTGAGATTTTCTTTTTCGTTATAAAATGAGGATAGGAGGTGTTGTTATGCATCCATACCACGATCATCAGATTATGCATATTCATTCGATTCAATTATTGATCCAGCATATCCCGAGATCTTTAGCATTCTATCAAGACATATTAGGGTTTCATGTCATCTTTCAAGACGATCATCAAGTACAACTCTCAGCCGATGGAAAAAGTCCAATCATCACACTGATCAAAGATGATCACGCACTTCCGTTATCGATTACTCAGGGACTCTATCATGCAGCTATTTTGCTACCGAGTCGCAGTGCACTTGCTGATGTAATCCAGCAGCTGGCAGACAAACGCTACCCCATATCAGGTGCTTCGGATCACGGGGTGAGTGAAGCCATTTATTTAGATGATCCAGATGGGAATGGATTAGAGATTTATCGTGATCGACCCAAAGATGAGTGGCCTTCTCAAGATGGGCACCTTGATATGTACACGAAATCTCTTGACCTAAATGATTTGATGAACCATCGCAGCAACCAACCTTATCAGTCTATCGATGCACATGCAATCATCGGTCACTTGCATTTTCATGTTCCTCATTTAAAACAAGCGGAAGATTTTTACTGCAAAGCCCTTGGATTTACCCCGATGCTGTTATTTATGAAATCCGCTTTATTCATTAGTGATGGAGGGTATCATCATCACTTAGGACTCAATACCTGGAATGGTGATGCACCCTTAAGAAAGGAACGTCAGGTCGGGTTGATCGGTTACGAACTCATGGTTCCTCAAGCATGTTACGTCGATTTTATTAATCGTTTACGTGATGCACATATCAGTTTAATCGTTGAGGATGACATTCGCTATCTCATGGATCCCTTAAATCAAAAATGTATCATTCATGTTGTATAAAAATAGAGGCTCACATTGAGCCTCTTTCATTTTATTATATATTAAGGAATGGTCTTCCAGTACCATCTTGTTGCCAGAAGGGATTACCTGCAACAAGCCAAGCATAGAAGGTATCATACTGTGCTTGAGATGGTGGTGTCGTATCACTCACTAGTGTCGCCATCTGTCCAGTTTGTGTGGTAGCTGTATAATTAATGCCCCCTCCAAGACTTCGATAGGCAACGTAAGCATGATATACATTGGTAAGCGATGCTTGGGTGGTATCTTGACCCGTTACAGTACCTACATCATTACGTCTAGCATCGATACGTGTATAAAGACTTCCTGTGAAATAAACCGTATTTAAGGTCACATTGGCTGTGACTGCGGCATTGTAGCCGATAATGCCTCCTAAATACCGGTTTGTATATCCTAAGTAATTGGATGAAGTGACGAGTGTATTTTGAAAAGTCGCTTCAACAACCGCACGTTCGAGGGAGAAAAATGCACCTGAACGAACAAAACCAATGAGCCCACCTGCATAACTGCTACCTGTCGTGCTTGTGATATTAGAGTAAACATCGCCTTCAAAATCAATGTCTGTCATATTCACACGTCCACCTGAGGTGGCGATACGTCCGACGAGTCCTCCGACATAACTGTTATCATTAAATACTTTTAAATTCACGGTTTTGATTTGATTTAGATTTAAGATGGTCGTACTATTTTGAACATTACCCACAAGACCACCGACACCATTGGTGCTGTTACCTTGCGAACCAGAATCAATGACTTTGACATTGGTAATATTGTTGGTTCCACCCCAAACATTCCCAAAAAGTAATCCCGAACGTTGTGAGGTTCCTGATAGATTGGTGATGGTATTGACATTTTCTAATGTTAAATCATAAACATTTGCCCCATTGCCTCTAGGAAATATCCCATTATATAAATAACTAGTACTATTGTTAGTGATGGTCAGATTCGATATTTTTTTACCATTTCCGTTTAATGTGCCGCGGAATGTCACATTATTATTGGATGCATTATACGTCCAGGTAAACCCTGTGAAATCAATATCGTAAATAACAGTAAACATAATAAAAATGACAGTGTTATTGGTCAGACCGGGAAAAATGCTATCCTGACCGCGCTGCAGGGGAAAATCCGATCGCTTGCAAGCGATTTCCGCGCCAAAGCGCCGCACGTGGCAGAGTGCATATAATAGAAGAAATTTTCTCGGGTCTGGATTTTCACGCGTAATAATATTGTCATTTCAGAAAAATTTACCCCGAAATGCGCTGTTTTCGGGTGGAATCGGAATCATTTCAAAAGATTAGTCTTGACAGAATTGCATTATTTCGGAATAA
>CALMNM010000006.1 GCA_937868795.1 uncultured Acholeplasma sp. | reverse complement strand
CAATTTGAAATTTGGTGGGTTTGATTGAGTCATATATGTAACTTAAACCAATTTTTCTCTTAATTTTGCAGAGATTGTGTCAACGATGATAACGGTCACAATAACAGTCATCATAATCATACCGATGACATTCCAGTTACTAAAGTATCCAGCAAGCGTCAGAAGTGTACCAATACCACCTGCACCAACGATACCTAAAATCGTAGCGGCTCTTATGTTAATATCAAATCTATAAAGTGTGACCGATGAGAAATCTGCAGCAACTTGTGGAATAACCGCAAACCTGATTTTTTGAAGGAGTGATGCACCTACAGCATCAAGTGCTTCTATAGCACCACGATCCATATTATCAATCATCTCAGCAAATAGTTTACCAATCATACCGATTGAGTGTAACCCAATAACAAGGACACCCGTAAAAGCATTCATACCAAATCCTTTAACAAGAATAAGTCCTAAGATGATTTCTGGAAATACGCGTATAATGACGAGTAGTGCTTCACCAATACGTGAACCCACTTTTCCCGAAATATTTTTACTAGCAAGAAAACCAAAGGGTAACGCAAGTATTGCCCCAATTAAAGTACCTAAAAATCCAATGGCAAGAGTTTCAATAGCAAGATATACAATGCCTTCAGAAAAACGATAGTCATTGATACCGAGTAGAAAATTCCAATTGACATCGGTAATCTGAGTAAGCATGTCTCTAATCGTATAACGAATCATAACAAGTCTTGTCCAGTTAATACGAGCGCCATTAAAAGAGAAAATGACAAGTCCAAAAATCGCAAAGAAGATAATCCAATTGAGTATCCAAATTTTTGGCTTTTGTTTAAGCTTTTGTTCTAAGTGTGTCATTGTAGTTTACCTCGCACATAATTAGAGATAAATTGAATAATTAGAACAACCCCAAGCAGGAGAATGATGGTTGCACCAACACGTTCATAATATTGTCCAGCACTTTCAAGGATGACGGTTCCTAATCCACCAGCACCAAAGTAACCAAAGATGGCGGATGCTCTAACATTAATCTCAAAGATATAGATCAGGTAACTTATAAACACAGGAAATACCTGTGGGAAGATAGCTCTTGCGATTGCCTGCATTTTTGTTGCACCCGTTGATTCCAATGCTTCATAGGGATTCATGTCTACTGTTTCTATCACTTCATAAAGCATTTTTGCCATGATACCAAATGAGAAACCCGTGATTGCCATTAAACCCGACAAAACACCAATACCAACGAGTGAAACGGCTAAAACGGCAAGTAAAACAACTGGAATTGTTCGAAATAAATTTAAAAGTGCACGAATGGGAATATAAACCCACTTTAATTTTGAGATATTTTTTGCAGATAGCAAAGCAACTGGAATAGCCAAAACAGAACCGATGACTGTACCCCCGAAAGCCATGAATAGTGTTTCAAAAAGAGGTTCTTTTAGATTAACCATATATCCAAAATAATCTCCCCAATCTTGATATGGTCTAGGTGAAAACATTTTTTTGATGATATCACCAAGAACCGTCAGATTAAAGAAGGGTACTATTCTTAAAACAAAAAATAATGATAGACCAACTAAAAGAAGGATTGTTGCGAGAACAATCCATATTTTATTAAACGGTTTACGGACGACTGCACCTGATGATAGTTTAAATGTCTTCATCAACTTCACCAAGCAACTCATCTGACTTCAAAGAACGTCCATAGATTTGAACAAGTTTTTCATCAGTAATATTTTTGGATGGGCCATCATAGACGATTTCACCAGCTTTAATGCCAATAATACGTGTTGCATATTTCAGTGCAAGATCGACGTGATGCATGTTGGCGATAACAGTGATGCCTAATTGTTGATTAATGCGTTTAAAATCGTTCATAACAACAACGGTTGTAATGGGGTCAAGTGAAGCAACAGGTTCATCTGCTAAGATGATTTGTGGCTTTTGTGCTAAAGCTCTTGCTAAAGCCACGCGTTGCTGTTGTCCCCCTGAAAGTTGATCAGCTCTTATAAATGCTTTATCTAAAATGCCCATCGTTTCAATTGCTTCAAGTGCAATCAATTTATCTTCCTTAGGGAATAAACCAAAAATAGTCTTAAAGGTAGAGTGGTAAGCCACTCTACCCGCTAAGACGTTATTATATACAGATGTTCTTTTAACAAGATTAAATGACTGGAAGATCATACCAATATTTCTTCTCGCCATACGAAGTTTAGTACCTGTTAGTGAGGATACTTCAAGATCGTTGATGAATATTTGTCCTGAGGTTGATTCAATCATTTTATTAATCAGACGAAGGAGTGTTGATTTTCCTGCACCTGACAAACCAATAATTGCTACAAATTCTCCATCTTGAATCTCGAGATTGATATTTTTTAAAGCTTCTACACCATTTGGATATGTTTTTCCTACATTAAGAAATTTGATCAATATATTCAGTCCAGTCTTATTAGTTTTTTAACGATTATCCGTTAGGGAAATCTTCAGGATGTAAATACTTCCAAACTTCTCTTTCGCCATTATAGTCAGCATCTTGAGCCTTTAAATAACCTGTATGTTGGTAAATATTAAGCGCTGCTGCACCGTTTTCAGTCAATAAAGCAGCGATGAAAGCATCCGCGATTGCTTCGCGTAATTCATCAGACAGTGATGAAACTGTCGTAATGGTATCGTTATATATTTGTGGTGTTAATGCAACCACTTTTGTTTCTGTAAATGGAGTCTTGCCTGGATTTGCTTCTTTCCAAGCATTATATGCTGTATCGTGATTACGAGCATCAAGGAATGTGAATACAGCATCAACTTCACCATTAAGTAACGCGAGAACAGCGTTTTGATGTCCAGAAATTGTTTGAGCTTTGACTTCACCGTTTGCAGCGTTTGGAGTACCGGTTACAAATGATAAGTCATTTTCTTTTAGTAACATTGTTGGATAGACATAACCTGATCCCGAAGTTGTACCTTGTACACCAACGGTTTTACCTGCGATTTGAGTTACCCATCCGCCATCTTTCCATGCATCATAGTCAGCATTTCTGACAAGTAGCATCGAAGGATATGAAGATGTTTTTGCTGTTGCATGATATGCTGCAGTATAACCAGGTGCGTTGACATTAGCAATCCATTCTTCATTGGACAATTGATTACCATTTGCATCGAGTTGTGCTGCATAAGCTTTTCTTACAGACGTTAACAAGACATTAAACTTTTCTGGGTAAGTAAGTGTAGCAAATGCGTACTGTTGAGCTGTTAAGAAACCAACGTGAACTGTACCCGAATCCATAGCTTCGACAACCGCTTGATAGGATGTTCCAATTGTAATGACGATATTAACTTCGAAACCTTTGCCAGCTAATTCTGTTTCCAAAATTTCTTCGAGATCTCTCAGTTTTGTCAACATCGTTGTATCAACGGATGATGATGGAACAAACTGAACATAAATCGTCGTTGGATCGCCTTCTTGTGGTTGGCAGGCAAATAAAACTGTTGAAAATAAAACTAATGTGAATACCAAAAACAGTTTCTTCATTCTTTTATCTCCTTTTTTATTTTAATATTTATATTAATCGACATATAAATATCGCTTTCATTATACTTCACGATTAAAAAGTGTGTCAATGGTAATTAGTTTTTATTGAAAAATTATCTGGAAGCAGTGCTTTCTATAAAGATAGTACTATACATTTCCATTAATGTTTACTTTTTTATTCTGATCGCTCTTTATCTACAATCATAGCTGAATAAATATGAAAAATACGAAACATCTAAAGTCATAAATCATGTGCTTCATTTTGTTTACAATAGTAAATTACCGTGTAATAACACATTGCATAAAAAGAGATGCTAGTGATTTTTTATGTGTCCACTAACATCTTTTCATTTTACAAAGAGCACTTTTTTCTAATTATGAGAAAACGCTAGTCCAAGACGATAATAGCGTTCAATGACATCATCGAGTTTAAACTCAGAAATACCATTTAAGTAAGAGAGGATCGTATTATTCCATGGTTTATACCAATAAGAGGGGATATTTTCGATACCTAAGTAAGCCCCAAGGACACTACCCACAGTAGCTGCTGTACAATCGTTATCATAAGCCATAGCCACCGTCTCTCCAATCGCTTTAGTAAAATCATGTTGGCCTAAATGGATTCCCCACACCGTTAAGCATGCATTGTTTGTCGCATGAACCCAACTCATGCCTGGATATCTTTCTGTGACAAGACGATTTGCAATCTTATAATCAGTGACCTCATGCTTTACAGATAGTGCCCATGATATCTCTTGATAGAATTTTCCTTCTTTAGGGATATACTTTAGTGCTTCATCCATGCTCTGATCTATATTTGTTGACTCAAAGGCGAGTGCAATCAATGCAGCAAAGTACATCGCACTATGAATCCCTTCATCTCGATGCGATAAGTAGCTATCGATATAGGCGAGTCTAGCTGCTTCACTAGGATTTCCTGGATGTGTATATCCATAGCCATCAATTCTGATTGCAGCCCCAATATAATCGAGTTCATGATTATTAGGTATGGCAGCTAACTTAGGTTCAATCCCTTGTTCAAGATTGGTAAGCGTCGTTCTTTCTGCGGTATATGTGCATTCTTTAGGAAGATATTTTAACCAATAGGATGCGACATCTTCGGTCGTTAGTTTTTCTTTCTTATCTTCTTGCATAAGTAGACATAAAAGTGTATACCCAATATCATCATCGGTAGATAAAAAAGACATGTCAGGTTTGGTAAAATCACGTCCTTTTCCTACTTTATAGCGAACACCATCAGGGTTTGGTGCTTTTAAAAAATAGTCTTTAGGTGGAAAAGATTGTCCATCAATCGTATGCGCAAAGTTTATCAGTTGTCCAATTTCCATGAGTTCTACAGGAGCACCCAAAGCACATCCTGCAAATCGACCTATGATCGCACCTTTTAGTTTCTTTTTGTAGGTTTCTTGATTCATTCAATTCCCTCATTTCCTATTTAAAGATGGATGATTACTTCTATTATAATGAGATTATATCGATTTTTGCTAAGATAAACCATAGTATTTTCACATTTCATCACTGTTTATATAACGGTGGTAAAATGAGGGTGTCAATGATCTAATAAGGAGAAATATGATGAAATCCTTCACTCGATCTGACCTCATTGTTTTCATCACTCACGGACTTAATATCATCATTCATGGTGTGATTGTTACTTTTGCTTTACTGACCTTACTCGCAGGTAATACCGATCATTTTATGGGAGACTTCTTTGCTGATCTATTTTCATTAATCTTTCTTTTTACGAGTGGGATCTCATTTTTGGGATGTGTGTTCTTTCTTGGTTTACTCATTATGCTAAGAAAACACAAAGAGAAAGCTTCATATCGAGTTTTGAATGGATTTCAAATCCCTTTTGCTTCATGGTTGTTGGTTTATGGTTTCATTTTGTTCGCTGCGGTATCCAAAAGTGGTATCTTTATGTTTTCTTTCACTTCTGGGATAACCACACTCAGCGGTTTAGCATTAATCTTTACCTCTATCCATGAAATAAAACATCACAAACAAGGTTCCCTATGAACCTTTTTTATAAAATCCCACAAAGTGCATTCTATTCGTCTCCAAATTAAACTTATGATAATCTATTGACACATAGGAGGGATGATATGAAGCACTTTTTATGGCTTTTCATGTTGTTATTTGTCTTAGGCTTGTCTGCATGTACGACCGAAGAAACAAGCGTTCAAACACCTATTCCAACCCAAAATGAGGAACAACTCATTGAACTCACCCTAGAAGAACTCAGTTATTACGATGGGAAAGATGGGAAGCCTGCGTATATCGCTGTTCAAGGATTCATTTATGATGTCACAGATTCTTCATTTTGGAGAAACGGTAACCATAATGGCTATGCTGCGGGTCAAGATTTAACCGATGAAATCATCAATAGTTCTCCCCATGGTATTGAGAATATCTCTCGTGTACCTAAAGTGGGTATTTTAGTCACCGGGGAATAACATGACGTTTTTAACCGCAAATCTTTCAATCTTTATCGCGATAATCCTTTATTTTGTGATCCATTTTTGGAACAAGTGGATTCATAGGCAAGCACGATGGTTTATTTTAGGATCACTTCTTTTGTCTACGCTTGTTTTATTCGTTGATGTCCCATTTCTTACCTTTATCATTGATCGGGGACACTTAACCCTCGCGTTTTTCATCTTGATTATGTTCGCTGGAGTCATGAAAAAAACTTGGATCCCCTATAAAAAGATCCTTCTTGTCAGAGGAGATCTTGCCATCATGGGATTCATCTTCTTACTTCCTCATGGGATTGAAAGGTTATCCCTTGCCTTAGGGGGATATAATACCTCAGGATTGATCGCGGCTATTATCATGATACCCTTAACAATCAGTTCATTCATGACAATCAGAAAGAAGATACGTCCAGATAGATGGAGAAAACTTCATAAACTTGCCTATGTCGCTTATCTCATGATTTATTTCCATTTAGGATTCGATGTGTTTATCGATGCCTCTAATGGTTATATCGCGCTTAGTCCAAACAGTATTGTATTCCATCTTCTATTTATCACTTATCTCGTACTAAAAATCTTGCGTATTCGTGAAAAAAAGGTCCAGCTTAATCGCTAGACCTTTTTGATTAATTAATCGTCTTCGTATTCGTCTTCATCTTCATGTTCATGTTCATCATGATCATCATCGTCGTCTTCATATTCATCGTCATCGTCATCATATTCGTCATCATCATCGTCATCATAAGGATATGTAGGCGTTGTGGGTTCAGTAATCGTTGGATAGCCTTCTAATGAACCGACCACAGGAAGTGTGGCAAGCATAGAAGCACTATGAGGGGAGGATGCGAACGCTTGTGTTGCATCAGTTCCGCCTAATTGCAAACCTTGGTGCATACCATTGGTAAACGCATTGGTGACATCATAGACAACACCATTCACGGCGATATAAGCGGTTGATCCATTAGCTCCAGTATAGGCAGAAAGTTCGCTTAACGTAAAGACAGGAAGTGTAGTATCTGTTGGAGTGCTTGGGTTGTCAATCGTTGGGAATCCTTCTAAAGATCCAACAACTGTTAGCGTTGCTAAAAGAGACGCACTGTGTGGGCTTGATGCGAACGCTTGCGTTGCATCCGTGCCACCTAATTGTAAGCCTTGATGTTTACCATTGACAAAGACATTGGTCACATCATACACAACACCACTTACTGCGATATAAGCTGTACTTCCGTTGGCTCCCGTGTAGGTAGCAAGTTCACTAAGTGTGAATACAGGAAGTGTTGTTTCTGTTGGTGTTTGTGGATCTTGAGGATTGGTTGGATTACTGATGGTTGCGTTTGGATCATAGACACCAACCACAGGGAGTGTCGCTAATAAAGCTTGGGAATGGGGGCTTACTGCAAATACGGATGTTGCATCGGTGCCACCTAATTGTAAGCCTTGATGCATGCCATTATCAAATACATTGGTGACATCATATACGACACCACTTACTGCGATATAGGCTGTTGATCCGTTTGCACCCGTATATTGGGCAAGTTCACTGGGTGAAAAGACGTGTTCATCGATGAGTGAAACGAGTTGATCGTTATTAATAGCGTCGTTGGTACAAGCAAACAAACTTAAACTTAAACCTAACATGAATACTAAAGTCAGTAATTTTTTCATTTTTTATACTCCTTTTCAATCTTAATACTTTGATTATACGAATCCAACATTAAAACTTCATGAAAAGAATCATTTTCATCAAATTTTAATCTTATGTACTAAAATAGAATTATGACGATATTAAAAGAGGATAAAGGAGGACATCATATGCGCATACTTATCGTGGAAGATCAAGAACGATTACGAACGATTTTAAAAGAACGATTATCAGTTCAAGGGTACATGGTCGATGCTGCAAAGGATGGGGAAGAAGGGCTTTCCTATATTCAAGCAACAACCTATGACCTTTATATCTTAGATATCATGCTCCCCCACATCTCAGGACTCGCTCTTTTAAAATACCTAAGAAATCACGCGTATCATCAACCTGTATTACTTCTGACTGCGAAAGACGCGATTGAAGATCGTGTCACGGGACTTGATCAAGGGGCTGATGACTATCTCGTTAAACCCTTCGCCTTTGAAGAACTTCTCGCGCGTATCCGTTCCTTATTAAGACGCAAGGAACATGAATACCAAGAAACACTCACCTTAGATGATTTAACATTAAACCGTACCACCAAAGAAGTATACCGCAATCAACAACTCATCCAACTCACCAAAAAAGAATATATCATCTTAGAATACTTAATGCTTCATAAAGGCGAAGTCATCTCTCGTGAATCTTTAGAAAACATTAGTAGTACGTTTGATTATGAAGGGTATTCCAATGTGGTGGATGTCTATATTCGTTTTCTAAGAAAAAAAGTCGATGACCCCTTTCAAACCAAATTAATCCATACAGTGAGAGGGTATGGTTATGTGATGAAGGTCAATCATGATTAGACGATCCATTAAAGCGAAGATCTTATTATTCTATACCGTTTTCTTTGGGATCCTTATCGCACTCAATATTTTATTCATTGTTTCTTTAAGTGAATCTTCATTGGTCAATGAAGCTACTCAAAAAATCGTGGAGATTACCCAGCATGCTGCATATGACATCGAAATTGAAGATGATGGCATTAAGATGGATGCCGATGAAGATGATTTTGAGTTTTATGAGGATGGTGTGCTCTTCTTAATCTATGATGGACAAACCATCGTTTATGGCAATCCTCCCGCTCTTTTCGACACCACACTTCCCTTTACCTTCTCTGAACCACTGCGTGAACATAACGACCAAATTGATTGGCTCTATTACGACATTGCCTTAGATTCTCGTTATGTCGTTCGTGGCTTATATAACATCACGAACATTGATCGTTCTGTGACACAAGTCATTAATACGTTATTGATCTTATCACCCATCCTAGTTCTCTTTTCACTAGGTGGCGGATACTTGATCATCCGAAGAAATTTCAAACCCTTAAAATCCATCTACCATACCGCAGAAGATATCGAACAAAACAAAGATTTTTCGAAGCGCATCGAAGGTGTATCCAATCCTAAAGATGAATTTGGAAAACTCACCAAGATGATCAATCAGATGCTAGATCAAATTGAAATATCGATCAATCGTGAAAAGAGTTTCTCATCCAATGTCTCTCATGAATTAAGAACACCACTCGCTGTCATGCGTGCACAACTCGAACTCACCCTTGAAAAAGCGGGTAAATCACACTTAACATCAGATCTCAACATCTTGATGCAACAACTTTTCCATCTCGAAAGCATCGTCACACAACTTTTAGAACTCGCACGTATGCGCGTCTTAACCAAAGATGACTTAGAACCGATTGATCTTTATGATACAGCGTTATACGTAGGCGAAAGCATGTCCCATATGATGACTAAAAAGGAACTTACCTTTTCCGTCATCAAACCTGATTTTGATCCTATTATTTCTGCCAATCAAGTGATGATGGTAAGACTCTTTACAAACTTAATTCAAAATGCGATTAAGTATAACGT
>CALMNM010000005.1 GCA_937868795.1 uncultured Acholeplasma sp. | reverse complement strand
GGGACATAGATGACATTGATTGAATTTGTACTGGAAAGATGAAAAGCTAAAACAGGATAATCAATAAATCCAATGGCGATAAGTGATACAGCGATCAGATAATAGATAAGTGACGTATTCCCTTTAAATCCTTGGCTCTTGGTTTGCACTTCCATATGATCGGGGTGTGGGTATTTGGCTTTTGCATAAACAATAATAACGAGTGTCATGATCGCAAATATACCAAGTAATCCAAAGGCGAGATGATAACCATCAAGTTCAGATCCCTGATTAAGATTTAAGATGAGAAAGACAAAGAGTGGTCCGAGGAAAGCGCCAATTTGATCCATGAGTTCTTGTAGTGCAAATGCTTTTCCTGTTCCTATATGTGAGGTGGTAAAGGAAACAAGCGCACTCTTCGCAGGTGCACGAATACCTTTTCCCACACGTTCTAAAAGGATGAGGATGATGGCAACTTGCCATATCGTCGCATCCACAAACATCAACAATGGAATGACAAGTAGATTGATCGCATACCCTAAAATCATCATGAACCAATATTTTTTTGTTTTATCTGCGATCCATCCTGTGACGATTCTTAAGGCTTGTCCGATGAATTCTCCAAGTCCTGCAGTTAATGAAATTAGGAAGGCTGAAACACCGATTAATCCTAAATAAGGACCATAGATGCTTCTTGCCCCTTCATGTGTGAAATCGGATAATAAAGCGATAACTCCGATAAGTAAGAGAAACAAATAAGATTTCTTTTTATCACTGTTCTGCATGATTGGTTCCTCCAAAATCTTTGTCAAACAATTCATTTGAGAGTTCTTTGACTTTTTCCATCAAGTCTTTCAATACCAATTGACCTTCGCTTGTAATCCGATAATACTTACGTTGATGCCCATCGATAATCTTATGCTCAACAGATAGTAAACCTTCTTTTTCTAAACTATTGAGCAAAGGATAGATGTGGGAAGGTCCAATTTGATACCCATGTTCTTTGAGCTCTTCCATCATCCATACGCCATAGAAAGGTTCTTTATTTGCATGGTAAAGGATATGCATGTGAAGAAATCCAAGATATAACTTTTGTTTTAGTTTTTGCATGAGGTTACCTCTTATCGATTTTTGATATCATATTTTGATATTTATATTTTATCACGTGAAATTGTGAATGACAATACTTTTAATTGTTTCATTGCAGTCAATAAAAAAGATTGCAATTTATGCAACCTTTGTTTTTCTACGATGATATTTTTGGATAAGATGGAGGATGCTCAACATCGTGATCGTTATCAGGAGGAGAAAAGCAATCCAGATTAAGATATAGTTTGTTAGCCAAACCGAGTATGAAACTTCTGTTGCTACACCCTGGCTAATAAGATAATATCCGTAAGGGTTTTCTGTGATAAGTTCATCGGGTATAGGTGTTGCATTACCACCGAATATTCGAGCATGAACCACTTGGATAAAGAATACGAAGAGAAACAAGAATGTGAAGATATCCCAAAGCTTTCGAAACACAAAGGGAGATTGACTTTTAATCACTTCGCTTGGTTTTGGTAGTATCAAACCTTTGTCACTTAAACTCTGATAGATCATGGACTGCTGCTTCTTGGAAAAAGCATTTAAAATCAACTTGGCTTTTTGTCCATTGATTAATTCAAATACCATCACTTCATAAGGTTCTCTACCATACTTAATCTTATGAAGGTGATCACTTCTGAGTCCACGAACAAGTGGTTGATTTCTGGTGTTGTTGATGGGGTCATGTTCTTCTAATGTGATCCTCTTAATGTCTTTATAAATAATAGTATAGGCTTTTTGGAGTTGTTCTTCATGATCAAAACGATAATCACTATCGATATCAAGCACTTCTTCTTCAAACTTGATTCTCCCAATGATTCCTCGAATGTTAAGGGAAATGATGATAACAAATAGAATTCCAAGCGTGATGATTAATGCTAAATTGATATCTTTAAAATTATCGACGAGTAAAAATGGGATGATAAACCAACCCAAAATATAGTAAATCGAACGCTTAGTTAACGATATGATAGTCACTTTTCATCACCTTCATCTCTTTTATCATAACATGAAGATTAAGATTGTCATCAAACCATAGAAAAGTCCTATCGTCTCTTGATGATTCCCCCTAATCATTTTGATCTATATCAATGATTATAGTTT
>CALMNM010000004.1 GCA_937868795.1 uncultured Acholeplasma sp. | reverse complement strand
TATAATAAAGGTAAATACTTCGTATACGAGGAGAGTCATATGAAAAAATGGGTATTGATTACTTTAGGTGTACTCTTAGTTTTTTTAGGCAGCATTGGGATACAATTTGCCATCAACATGGGAATTGATCCCCTACCCTCAAGACCATCTGGTGAATACAATTCAGGAGGTGCTGATCGCCTTCTTTATTACTTCTACCAGGAAGAACTCGGTCAACCTGTTGAAGGAATCACGCTCAGTGATGCTTTCATCAATACAGAACTTGAGGGAACATTTGACTATATTAATGGTCGTTATGATGTTGCTGATTTTAGAGTGAATGCTTTAATAAGACTCTATCTCTCGTATGGTGATTTGATGGCAGAAGATACACAAGAAGACATTGAAAATGTTTTGCTTGGCTTTAAGTATTGGATGGACCAAGGCGGTGAGGATTCAATGTGTTTCTGGTCTGAAAATCATCAAATCCTATTTGCCTCAGAGGAATACTTAGTGGGACAAACATTCCCAGATCAAATCTTTACCGTGGATGGGAAGACGGGACTAGAACATATGGCCATGGCAAAGACTCGAATTGAAGCATGGCTCTATCAACGCTTTACTTATGGATATACCGAATGGTATTCAAATAATTACTATCCAGAAGATATCGGTCCATTATCTAATTTAATCCAATTTGCTGAAGATGAAGATCTTGTGGTTAAAGCACAAATGGCGATGGATTTGTTGTGGTACGATATGGCTTCACAAAGTTATCGTTATGAAGGTGTTGATGAATTAGGTGCACCACGAATCTATTATATTTTTAATGCATCATCAGGAAGAAGTTATTCCGATAATCGGATGAGCGATGATACAGGCAATCGCATGAGAGATTATATTGATTATGTGATTCAACCTGAAGAAACAAAAGATTTAGACGGGGGATGGGGGTCATCTGCGAATGGATTCTTCAACGCGTTCCGTCAGATGATGGATGCTAGAGATACCGAAGGCGATCCTTACTATCAAGTCCCCGAAGTGATTAAAGCCATCTTTAATGACCCCGCAGAAGAAAAGATTATTCGAGCTTCACAATCTTTAAATGTCGAAGAATTGAAGGGTGAAGGCTTACTTGGACAAGAAGATCATCAGATTATGATGCAGTGGGCAATGGAAGCTTTTAGCAATCCTGAAGTCGTCAATAACACCATTAAGTATATGGATCGAAATGATATGTTTACCAATGAATTTTTGAATGATTTCAAGTTAGTCAACTTGTGGCCACTTCGTGCATTTAATTTATTAGGCATGGTAAGTCGCACATTAAAGCCATCGACCAATGGGGTAGCTATTGAACGTGCGAATGTATACACGTATAAGAATGATCACTTCCTGATGTCTACAGCGCAAGCGTATCAAATGAATGAATATGCCGATCAACATGCCGTGCATCAATTTAATCTTTCCAATGAGGTATCTGTGTTCTCGACGCAACCCGCCAAAATTCAACGACGTTCTGGAACACCGACGTACTGGGTAGGTAACGGAAGACAACCCATGAGTGTTCAAGAAAAGAATGTCAACATCTCCATCTATCAACCTCCAACAAAAGTTGGTTTTATGGAACCCATGATTATAAAAGAAACGACGCACGTCTTCTTCCCACAACAACTCTTTGATGAAGTCAATGTGAATTATCTTGATCAAGGAATGATCTTTGGACGCGTCAACTCTTCCTATATAGGGATTCGTGCACGCTATGCCTTAGTATTCACACCATTTGAAACATCCAATAAAGAAGGCGATCAAGACGATATGCTTAAACGAGGCTCTGTAGGAACAATCCTTACTGAGGATTACGATTTAGTGCAAACAGGCGTCGGTGATCACTATTACGTGACTGAAATGTCATCCTCAGAGATTGAAACATTTGATGGATTTATTAATCGCATGATGGCAAATACATTGGTTTATAACGAAAATAATCATGAGGTGAGTTATTCGACAATG
>CALMNM010000003.1 GCA_937868795.1 uncultured Acholeplasma sp. | reverse complement strand
GATGTTTCCCTTGGTGCTTATTGGGATTCTCTTTGGACTCAAGTATGGAATTATTGGTGGATTAATTTATGCCATCTATAATTTTGGTTTCGATTATTTAGTCTATTTGGAAACCTTGCGTGTGACCCTTGAATCATGGACCGGTCAGTCGTGGTCATTTTGGAAGATCATGTCCTTGATTTTACTCGATTATGTCATTCCATTTACAGCTTTCGGGTTATCAGGACTCTTTCATAAAGCACTGAGTAATAATGTAAAAATGATTGGATCCCTGGTGTTTGTATCAGCGATTCGTCTCATCTCTGCAACCCTATCAGGAGTGATTTTATGGAGTAGTAGTATTGAATACGCGATGTCTGAAGTTGAAAATGGTGGGAATCCGAATATTGCGACACGCATTTTCGCTTCAGTAGGTGAATCGATTTGGCTATATAGTTTTGTCTATAATTTCATCTATATTTTTACAACAACAGCCTTAGTGATATTAGTAGGCATCATCATTCGTAAACGGTTACTTCTCATTGTTGAGCCACAGATGAAACCACTATAATAGATTTTCCCGCACAACTTTTAAATAATCTAGTCTGGGTTGATAACCAAAAGGAATAAGAAATGCTTCTTTTTTGAAGGAGTCATAAGGGATGGATTTCCGTCCCTTTTCTTCATCCTGAGTGTCCCAAAAGGCAAGAAGTGTTTCTGCCTTTAAAAGATAGTATTCGTTATAGGGTTTAAAGTGTACAATTAAGAACGCGATTCCCCCATGAAGATTGACTGATCTTAAATGTTCAATCTGATGAGGATGGACGTTTTTTAAAGGCATGGACGTTTTGGAATTGGTTTCTTTGGCATCAAAATCGATGTATTTGCCTGCATAAATGCCATTGAAATCGGTAGTCGAAGGTGTCTTATAGTAGGCTTCAGTAATTTTGGCTTTGTTACGCGCAGGATAACTCACATTGACCACTTGAACAGGGGTTGGTTTTTTATGAATGACAGCGAGATTATGATTGAGGTAATACGTGTTAGAAGCCTCGATATCGGATTCTAAAGTCATCCCTAAATTGGCATAGTTGGTCGCTTTAATTTGTGGTTTTCTCTTGATTGGATAATTGATCATGTTCTCACCTATATTTATCATAACATAGTTATGAGGTAAAATGATTGAGTAATCCGAAAAACATGGTATAATAACGATAGTTAAAACGCGTTACTGAGGAAGTGATCGTATGAGTAAAATCCGTTTTTTTGCCTTAGGTGGGCTTGGTGAAAACGGGAAAAATATGTATGTGATCGAAGTCGATCAACAATATTTTATCTTGGATGCTGGAATTAAATATCCATCGGCAGAATTGTATGGTGTCGATGAAATCATCCCTGATTATCGGGTGATGGTTCGTGTCAAGGATCGCATACGTGGGATCTTTTTGTCGCATGCTCATGAAGATCACATCGCTGCGCTTCCTCATATGCTAAAGGACTTAAATGTTCCAGTATACGCGACAAACTTTACGATGCAAATCGTCTCTGATATGCTCAAAGATGAGGGATATGATCTTTCAACACTCACCTTAAATACGATTTCTCAGAATTCGATTATCAAATTTGGTAATGTCAGGGTCACCTTTTTTAATACGACACATTCGATTCCAGAATCGGTAGGGATTGCGATTCATACCGTGGAAGGTGTGATCGTTTACACCTCTGATTTCACGTTTGACCAAAGTTCAGATATCAAATATCAAACAGACTTTAGAAAGATCAATGAACTTTCTGAAAAAAATGTCTTAGCCTTACTTACTGAATCTTTAGGATCTACCCTTGAGCTTAACGGTGGAGTCAATACCAACCTTAATCATCGTTTAAATAGTATCTATGCCAACGCAGATGGGCGGATCATCGTCACCGCATTCTCGTCGGATTTAAGAAAAATTCAGCGCATTATCGATATTTCTCTTGCACATCATAAAAAGATTGCGATTATCGGTAGAAGAGCACAACGCATCGTGGATATTGCGATTCACAGTGGCTATTTATCCATTCCTGAAGAGGCTCTTACCACATTTAGATATATTGATGATAAGAATAAAAATAATGGGAAAGATGTGGTTGCACTTGTGACCGGAAACCGTCATGAACCCTTCTTTATGTTACAAAGAATGTGTAAGAAATCTGACCGATTGATTCATATCGATGAAAAAGATACTGTCATTTTAATGACACCTCCAGTACCAGGAACGGAAAAGATGGCGGCGAGAACACTTGACGTTCTTTATCGAAGTGATGCTCAAGTAAAGATGATTGATAAGCGATTACTCACATCCGCACACGCGACTGCAGAAGAAATAAAGATGATGATGAATTTGCTAAAACCGAAATATATTATTCCCACCATCGGTGAATATCGCCATCAATATGGAGTCAAGAGACTTGCGATGGAAATTGGCTATAAGGCGGAAGATGTGTTCTTACTCGATAATGGTGATGTATTAAACATCGACGATAAGGATACGTATGTTTCAAGAAATGATATTAATGTGGGTGAAATTTTGATTGATGGAACGGCTGTTGGTGATGTCAATGACTTCGTCATGAAGGATCGCGAACTCTTAGCTGAAGATGGTGCGTTGCTACTAGTGGCGCATGTCAGTCCAAAAACAAAACAAATCCTTGGTGAAGTAAAAATCGTCACCAAAGGATTCGTCTATGTTCAAGAATCAGAAGAATTGCTCAATAAAGTCAAAGATACATTTATGGAAGTTTCCAAAAAGCATCTTGAAGGTAAGTATATTAACTGGAATGACTACAAACGTGATGTACGTAATGAGGTAAACCGATTCATTTATCAGGAAACACGGCGTTCTCCCATCACGATTCCTGTCATCATCTCAACAGAAACTAATTAGGTAAGATCATCGATCTTATCTTTTTTTATACTTGATCTTATCGATCATCTTTAAACGTTCAGCAAGTGCTTTTTCGTAGGAACTTTCTTCCTTGGGATGATAATAGGTGACATCTTTAATCTTTTCCGGTAGATAGGATTGATCATTAATGGAATCTTTATCGTTGTGTGGATAATGATAAATTTCAGGTCTTATCTTGATTTTTCGGTTGTCTACATGGTCTGGAACTTGTCCAGTATCTTTATTTTGATAATCAGATAACGCTTCATCAATCGCGATGACACCTGTATTTGATTTTGGAGATAGTGCCATATCGATGACAATCGTTGATAAGATGATTCTCGCTTCGGGAAAACCTACTTTAATCGCTGCATCAGCGGCACTTAAAACCTTACTCCCCATGAGAGGATTAGCAAGACCAATATCTTCATATGCAATCACTAAGAGTCTACGAATGATGGAATTGAGATCGCCTAATGTAATAAGTCTTGCAAGATAATGAATCGATGCATCGACATCTGAGCCTCGTATTGACTTTTGTAATGCAGAAAGAAGATCATAATAATGGTCTTCGTGATCATCTAAGTCATGATTCATCGATCCTGCCACGCGATATACGGTTTGTGGGGTCAAGAGATCGCCATCTTTTAAGATTAAAGTTGCACTCTCTAAAATGTTGAGTGCTGTTCTAATTTCATGATTTGAGAAACGGATGATAGCTTCGAGTGCATGCTTATCGATACGGATGTCGACATCGAGTTCTTTACGAGCATTTAATAGTGCTTTTTCAATGGCAGAATCATCCAATTTTTTAACCTCATAAAGGTGACATCTTGATCGGATTGCGATGTTGATAGATTGATATGGGTTTAGTGTGGTTAAACCTATGACTGTTGCATTTCCACTTTCCATATAAGGTAATAGGTAGTCTTGAACATCAGCTTTCATGCGATGTATTTCATCGATAACAATTAAAATATCATGATAGGCTGTCGTATCAATAATATCTTTTAAACGAGCTTTTGATTCTGTCGATGCATTAAAAAAATAGTAGTCAAGACCAGACATTTTCGCAAAAATTGAAGCAATCGTTGTTTTTCCTGTGCCCGGAGGACCATAGAGAATAAAGGAAAGTAATTTCTTTTTTTCAAGCATCTGAACTAAAACACCATCTTTACCTACAAGATGGTCTTGCCCGAATACATCATCAAATGTCTCTGGTCGCATACGATATGCCAAAGGCTTCATTGTCATCACCTATATTAGATTATAGCACACTTGCTTAAAAGGGGAAAATGAGATAAAATAAGACAATAACAGTGAAACCTTTTTTTTCTAAAAAAGGGCACTCAGGAGGTTATTTTTATGGATCTAAAAAAATATATTGCTGATGTACCTGATTTTCCAAAGAAAGGGATTCTATTTCGTGACATCACACCCCTTATGCTCAATGGGAAAGCCTACAGTTATGCAGCCAAAGCATTTTCCACCTTTGCCAGAGAAAAGAAAGCAACTTTGATCGTTGGACCAGAAGCAAGAGGCTTCATTTTCGGTTGTCCTGTCGCTACTGAATTATCGATCGGTTTTGCCCCAGTAAGAAAACCAGGCAAATTACCTAGAGATTACGTCAGTGTATCTTATGATCTCGAATATGGCTCAAATGAACTCTGTTTACACGCTGATGCTGTAAAAAAAGGAGACCGTGTCTTAATCATTGATGATTTACTCGCAACAGGTGGTACCATGGATGCGACGATTAAACTCGTTGAGAAATTAGGTGGCGAAGTCGTTGGTTTAGCCTTCTTAATCGAACTTGAAGACCTTCATGGTCGTGATAAACTTGCTGGATACGATATTTTAACATTGATAACTTATTAATTAAGGAGATTTCATGACAGATCCTTTATGGAGTTCGTTAGTTGAATCTTTTGATTCATACATTAAGCGTGAATCAGACATTAAGCTTATTGAAAAGGCTTATTTTTTGGCTAAGGAAAAACATGAAGGACAGATGCGTAAGAGCGGAGAACCCTATATTACGCATCCCGTTGCAGTCGCAAAAATCATCGCTGATCTCCATGGTGGTCCTGCAACAATTATTGCTGCTCTGCTTCATGATACAGTGGAAGATACATCACTATCCTTGAAGGATGTTGAAAATGGATTTGGACTTGATATCGCCCAACTTGTCGATGGTGTCACCAAAATTGGGAAACTTTCCTTTAATCAAAAGGTTTCACAAGCGGATAATCACCAAAAGATGTTACTCGCGATGGCTAAAGACATTCGTGTCATTTTGATAAAAATCGCCGATCGACTGCACAATGTACGAACACTTGAGTCGATGACGCCAGAAAAACAATACAAAATCGCCACAGAAACATTAGAAATCTATGCACCACTTGCCCATCGACTAGGGATTTTTAGAATAAAAGCAGAACTGGAAGACCGCTCGCTACGTTACACGGATCCACCCATGTATTACCGTGTTTCCAATATGATTCAAGCAAAAAAAGCAGAACGTGAAGCTTCGATTGAACAGGTGATCTCAAATATCAAACTCCTCTTTGAAGCGAGTGAACTCAATGATTTTGAAATCAAAGGTCGCATCAAGAACATCTTTTCAATCTATAAGAAAATGGTTCGTGACGAAAAACAATTTGAAGATATCTATGACCTATTGGCTGTTAGAATTATCGTCGATAGAGTAGAAACATGTTATCAAGCCCTAGGGATTATTCATGCCAATTTTACCCCTATTCCCCGTCGTTTTAAAGACTATATCGCCGTCCCAAAACCCAATATGTATCAATCTTTACATACGACAGTCTTATCGGATGATGGTACACTCTTTGAGGTTCAGATTCGTACACCAGAAATGGATCAGATTGCTGAATACGGGATTGCAGCTCACTGGGCATATAAGGAAAATAAAACATACTCCAAAGAAAGAGAACAATTCGAAATTGCTCAGAAGCTCAAATGGTATGGTGAACTTCTCAAGATGAGTGAAGATAGCGATGAAACCTCAGCGAGTGCTGAAGAGTTTGTCGGGACCATTAAAGGCGATATCTTAGATGCGAATGTTTATGTATTTACGCCAAAAGGAGAAGTCATTGAACTTCCGAAGGGATCAACACCGATTGATTTTGCGTATCGTATTCACACGGATATTGGGAACAAGATGGTTGGTGCGATTGTAAACAATCGTATTGTGACGCTTGATTATGAACTTAACACAGGCGATATAGTTAGTGTTAAGATTAATAAAAACTCACAAGGTCCCTCTGAAGACTGGCTAAAAATTGCAAAATCTCAACATGCTCGACATAAAATCAAGGGATTTTTAAATAAACTAAACCGTGATTCACTTATCCAAATGGGGAAAGATGCCCTTGACCGTGAAATGGTCGCAAATAAGGTAACAGAACCCCAACTTGATGATGCCTTTGTTAAAAAGCATTTCGAAAAGAACATGATTACCAATGTTCCGGACATGCTTCTTGAAATTGGTAAAGGGAATCTTAGTCCGAAAACGGTTGTCAGCAAGTTTCTTGGACTTGAAGTTGATCCACAGGTGCTTTTACAGCGTCAGATGGAAAAAGCAGCAAAACAACTCACCACACATAGTGAAACAGGGGTGATCATTGAAGGACTCACCTCACCACAACTTAAGCTTGCCAATTGTTGCTTACCTATTCCAGGAGATCCTATCATCGGTTATGTAACCAAAAATTCTGGTATTGTCATCCATGCAACATTCTGTCCTAACTGTCGACAATTTGAAGACAATCGCTTGATTGAAGCATTTTGGTCCACAGAAGTCACGAGAAAATATGCAACATGGATCAAATTAATTGGTGGTGCAAAAGCAACCCTTCTCTCTGAAGTCGTCAATACGGTCAATGCATCCCAAATCGCGATTGCAGAAGTCAACGCGATGACAACATCAACCCTCGAAATGATAATCAAAATCAAAGTATCTGTTAATAATAGTGCACAGCTTCAGACACTTATGGTCAATTTACGAAAAATCAGTGAAATCTACACGGTGGAGCGTGACTTTAAATGAGACTCGTTGTACAGCGTGTGTTAGAAGCGAAAGTTCAAGTTGATGGAAAACTTATTGGTGAAATAAAACGTGGTTATTTGATCTATATTGGTATTAAAACCACCGATACCATCGAGCATGCCGAAAAGGCTGCAACCAAAGTTCACAATTTGCGCGTTTTTGAAGATGAACAAGGCAAGATGAATTTACCCTTAGCATCCGTGGATGGATCGATTCTTGCTATTTCTCAATTCACACTTTATGGTGATACCAAAGGAAATAATCGCCCTTCATTTATCCTGGCTGCTCGACCAGAACAAGCTAATCCAATCTACGAACATTTTTGTTCACTTTTAGCAGTGAATCATCCAGTCCAAAAAGGGATATTTGGAGCGGACATGAAGGTCTTTAGTATCAATGATGGACCTGTGACAATCATGATCGATATCGATTGACAAAAAGCACCTTTTACGTTATCATAAATATGTAATTTCATCGTCTATGAAAAAGGGAATCCACTAAGGATTGTGACACCTTTGGAGACACTATCGAAAAATGAGGGCTAGACGATGCGTCTAGAACTAAGGTGGTACCGCGTAAACTTTACGTCCTTAGATTTTTTAAGGACGTTTTTTATTTGAAGGAATCGACATGAAAAGACCCTATCGGCATATGCCAACCGTTACATTTGGAAATTACATGCTACGCACCATAAAACGATCGGATGCAAACGATATGTTTGATTATGGAAAAGACGAAGAGGTCACTAAGTTTTTAACGTGGGGACCCTTTACAGATGTCAGGGAAGCTAAACAATCAATCAAGCAGATTTTTTTTCCAAGATTGCGTCAAAAACTTCCCATCGGATATGCCATTGTGGATACAATTAAAAACAAAATGATCGGGACAATTGATTTTCACACCAAACATGACAATGGTGCTGAAATCGGATATGTACTCCATAAAGATTATTGGAATTTAGGGATCATGTCACAAGCACTAAATTTGATCATCAGTATCGGTTTTGATCACTTAAACTATGACAAAATCATGATTAAGCATCTTAAAAGTAACATCGCCAGTCAGAAAGTGATTGAAAAAAGCCCATTTATTAAAATCGCTACAGAACCCATGGTTCTAAAAAAATGGCATGGTACGATTAATGATGACCTTTACATTTATGAATTAACAAAGGAGACTTATTATGGCCGTAAACAAAGTTAAAGGAACGTATGATGTATTACCAAGTGAATCTTTTCGTTGGCAAGCGTTAGAGGATAAAATACGCTCGATTTTAGCGCTCTACAACATTAAAGAAATGCGCACACCAATTATGGAATATAGCGAAGTATTCCACCGTCAATCTGAACTTTCTGACATGGTGACTAAAGAAACCTATGACTTTGATGATCGTGGTGATCGTAAGCTGACCCTTCGACCTGAAGGGACTGCGGGGATCATTCGAAGCTACGTTGAAAACAAACTCTATGCCACTCAAGAACTTGAGAAAGTTTATTATATCGGTCCTAATTTCCGGTATGAAAGACCTCAAAAAGGTCGCTATCGTCAATTCTATCAATTTGGCGTCGAAGCGATCGGAGCACTCGACCCAGCACTCGATGCTGAAATGATTATATTGTCATATGATTTTATTAAACGTCTGGGTTTAAAAGGGGTCTCTGTACGCATAAACACTCTAGGCGATGATGAATCAAGAAAAGCCTATCAAGATGCACTGACACGTCATTTTGAGCCTCATAAGGCTACCCTGTGTGAGGATTGTCAAGCAAGATTAATCAAAAACCCCTTGCGCATCTTGGATTGCAAAGTCGATCAACAACATGAAGCGATCATCAAAGCACCTAGCCCACAAGATTATCTCAATGAATCCTCAAGAACGTATTTTAAACACGTATTATCACATTTAACTGCTGCGAAAATTCATTATGAGATCGCACCTCGTTTAGTCCGCGGACTCGATTATTACAGTCATATCGTCTTTGAGATCGAAGCGGATATCGAAGGATTTGGTGCTCAAAATGTGTTAGGTGGTGGTGGACGCTATCAAAAGCTTGTGAAAGAATTGGGTGGACCTGATCTCGGTGGCATTGGCTTTGCCTTTGGGATGGAACGTTTACTCATGGCTTTAGAGGCAGAAAGCATTGAATTAACCACAGAAAAACCACTAGATGCATTCGTTATTGTATTTAACGATGATATTAGACCTACAGCGACCCAGATTTTATATCAATTAAGACAGGCAAATTATATCGCCGATATGAATTACACCCAAAAAGGCTTCAAGGGTCAACTTAAACAAGCCTTAAGACTTAATGCGAAATATCTGATTATCCTCGGTGATGATGAATATCAAAAAGGTGTTGTCGCGATCAAAAATACTACCACAGAAATCCAAGAAGAAGTTCCCTTTTCACGTATCACGCACTATCTAAAAGAAAACGTAGGAAAATAATATGCTAACTTATACCCATCATAATAATGAAATTACCCTTAACCATTTAAATCAAACCGTTCATCTTAAGGGATGGGCTGCAAAGGTCAGAAATCTCGGAGGTTTAATCTTTATTGACCTTCGTGACCGCTTCGGTATTACACAGCTCGTGATCAAACCTGAAAATCCTTTATATGAACAGGCACTTAAAATCAAAAACGAATATGTTCTTGATATCAAAGGTGTTGTCATTGAACGCGAAAGTAAGAATCCTAATCTTTTCACAGGTGATGTTGAAGTCGATGTGACAGAACTATCGATCTTAAATACTGCAGAAACACCGCCAATCATCGTGGCCAATGATACAGACGCCTTAGAAGAAACGCGATTGAAATATCGTTATTTAGACTTGCGTCGCCCCCTCATGCAAAATTTCTTGATGAAAAGACATCAGATTACGCAAGCAATTCGAGAAGTATTGGTTGGTGAAGGTTTCTATGAAATGGAAACCCCTATTTTAGGCAAATCAACGCCTGAAGGTGCACGTGATTATCTTGTCCCTTCACGTCTCTATCCAGGAACCTTTTATGCTCTTCCTCAATCACCTCAAATTTATAAACAACTCTTCATGGTTGCAGGCATGGAAAAATATTTCCAAGTAGCACGTTGTTTTAGAGATGAGGACTTACGCGCAGACCGTCAACCTGAATTTACCCAGATCGATATCGAACAATCCTTTGTTGATATGGAAGATATTCAAGGCTTAATCGAACGTATCATGAAGCACACCTTCAAAAAAGTCCTTAATGTCGATGTAGCGACCCCATTTATCCGCATGTCTTATCAAGAAGCGATGGAACGCTTCGGTTCTGATAAACCTGATTTACGTTATGGTTTGGAGATATTTGATGCCAAACCTCTCTTAAATGGTGTTGACATTCCATTCTTTCAAGGAAAAGAGCATATTCGTGGGCTTATTTTAGAACAGGGTTCCACGATCACTCGCAAACGTATCGATCAATACACAGATGTGGTCAAGAAGAATCACGGTGAAGCACTTGCATATCTTCGACTCCAAGATGGACAATATTCTGGTTCGATTGTTAAGTTCTTCAATGAACCAGACTTAAAACAATTGCCTCTTAAAGAAGGTAATATTATGTTCTTGGTTCCAGGTTTATTTGATCATGTATCATCAGCCCTTGGTGCACTTCGTATTGAGCTTGGCAATGAGTTTAAAATGATTCCTGAAAATACCTATAAATTCCTTTGGGTTGTCGATTGGCCACTTTTAGAGTATAGTGAAGAAGAACAACGCTTTTATGCGAAACATCATCCATTTACTGCACCAGTGGATCCTGAAGTGCTCAGAAACGATCCGAAGAATGCGATGGCAAAAGCCTATGATATCGTATTAAATGGATATGAAATTGGTGGTGGATCCATTCGTATCCATCGTCAAGAAGTTCAACGCTTAATGTTTGATACCCTTGGATTATCAAAAGAAGATATCAATCATCGTTTTGGATTCTTCGTTGATGCCTTAAAGTATGGTACGCCTCCTCATGGTGGGCTCGCATTAGGGCTTGACCGTGTGGTGATGCTGATGACCAATACGACCAACATCAAAGATGTTGTCGCGTTCCCTAAGACACAGAGCGCAAAAGATGTGATGATGCAAGCACCTAGTGATGTGGATGCTATCCAACTTGATGAATTAAATATTAAAGTAGGTGAAGTTAAATGAAAAAAATAACCCTTGCTGGAGGGTGCTTTTGGGGTGTAGAAGGATATTTTGCTCAACTCAAAGGTATCAAAGATACTACAGTTGGTTATATTGATGGCAACAAAAAGAATCCCACGTACAAAGAAGTTTGTGATGGAACTGCTTCACATGCAGAGGCGATGGAATTAATCTATGATGAAACAGTCATTTCTCTTGAAAAAATTTTGGAACATTTCTTTAGAATTATCGATCCGTTTTCAAAGTTTCGCCAAGGTCATGATGTAGGTAGACAATACCGCACTGGGATCTATTATGAAACAGAAGAAGATTTGGCAAAAGTCAATGCTTATTTGGCATCCTACTTTGGTGCTGAACTTAAGCGTGTTAAAACCGATGTGAAGAAAGCGATAGACTTTGAATCGGCTGAAGAATATCACCAGGATTACTTAAAGAAAAATCCTCATGGTTACTGCCATGTCGATTTAAATCTAGCTCGTCCGGAGGAAAAGAAATAATGCGTAAGGACTATATCTCTTGGGATCAGTATTTCATGGGGGTTGCAAAACTTTCTGCAATGCGCAGTAAAGATCCTTCCACTCAGGTAGGTGCATGCATTATCAATCATGACAAGCGAATTGTCGGGATTGGTTACAATGGGCTTCCCCAAGGGTGCAATGATGAACTTTTCCCCTGGAAAAATGAAGGCGAATATACAGAAACCAAGTATCCTTATGTCGTTCATGCTGAAGCGAATGCCATCTTAAATGCCACACAAAATCTAAAGGGATCGTCGATTTATGTGACGCTTTTTCCCTGTAATGAATGTACGAAATTGATCATTCAAAGCGGTATTAAAGAGATCGTTTATGAGTCCAATAAGTATCAGCACACCAAAGAACATGAAGCGGCGATCCGTATGCTCTGTGCTTCAGGTGTGACCTATCGCCAAATTGAAGTGGGTGAACTCACGTATGTTAACCCTTCTGAGAAGGTATAAAAGATTTTTAATTTTGATTAGTTTCGCGTATATCTATACGCTTTTTGTTCTTGTTGCTCCCACATCGCTTGAAGTGACAGCGCCTGGTGGATTAACTAGAGTTGACCAAACCATCACCATCGATGGCATCGAATTTGTCGATGATTTCTATACGATTTATGTCTATTCATATTATCCAGTGACCGCATTTCAAAGTTTCATCTTAAAAGATGATCCTCGGATGGACTTATCACCCATGACCTTAAGACAAGAAGATACATCATGGAGAGATCAGTTTCTTGCGGGGCAAGTCTCAAAATTGGTCAGCTTAACGTCATCGTTAATCAATGCTTATCAACTCGCCAGTGAAATCGATCCTAGCATTATGATTGACTACTCGTTTCAAGGGCTCTATGTCTATTATCGACCCAGTCGATTAAGTGAGCTTGAAATTGGTGATGAAGTGATCGAAATTAACGGGGAATCCTATGTGGATCATGACCAGCAGAGTTTTTATGAACTGACAACAACTGATGAAGTCACATTAAAAGTAAAACGAATCATCGATAACCAAGAAGTATTCAAAACGATTTCTTATCAACTGGATGATGATGAACCCGGATTGATATTTTACCCCAATTATGCGATTCATGATGCATCCCCTCAATTTACTTTACCTGGATTAAATACAGTGATTGGCGGTCCCAGTGGTGGACTTATTCAGACACTCAGTATTTATGCAAGTTTACTAAAAATAAACATTGATGACGTAAAAATCGCTGGAACAGGGACGATAAATATCGTTGGATCCATCGGTAGAATCGGGGGAATTGTGCAAAAATTATACACTGCGATGGATGAAAATGTCGATATATTTTTCCTTCCAAGTGGGCATATTGATGATGTACCAGACCTAGAATATCCCTATCAAATCATCGTGGTTTCTACGATAAGAGAGGCAGTTGAAGCGCTTCATGAAGTCATTGATTAATCGTATAGACCAATTCTTGCATCGTTATAAGAAGCTGCAACAGATCATCGATAAAGAGACCAGGGTTCAAGGTGTGACCAAATCCGTCATAGGAGGTCTTTTCATCACCGTTTTAATTCTCCTAATTCCAGTCTTGGTTACTGTTAACATGTTTATATATACTAAACTCACGTTTTTTCTAGCTCTATTTCTTTCTTTGCTAGTAATCACATGGCCTTACCTTTATTACCTATTTTATTTTCGCTTACTTAAAACATATTATCCGAAGCTTGAAGATGTCAATACGAAAATTCCACTCTTGGTTGAAGCGACCATCATATCCCTTGTTTTGTTCGTCATTGTGATCACTATATTATCGATTATTTTCTAGGAGGATGTCATGTTAATCAGCGCAGGTATTATCATATTAGCGATTGCGATTGATCAAATAACCAAGTTAATCGCGAGTTCATCAATCCCTCTCAATAGTCCGGGTATTGTTTGGATTCCTAATCTATTAGAGTTTTCCTATCATCACAACGATGGGATGTCCTTTGGCTTACTTGAAGGGCAACAGGTTCTCTTTATGATAGCCACCATTGCAGCATTGTTAATGTTTGGTTATTTGTTTTTAGATACCAACTATAAAACTAAAAAGGTTTACAGCATTTCCATTGCCCTGTTTATCGGTGGAACATTAGGAAATGCAATCGATCGTGCGCTTTATGGGTATGTGATTGATTTCATGCATTTTCCTTTCTTAGATGGTGTTCTTAATGCTGTAGGCTTAAGTAATTTTTATAATAATTTCGCGGATATGTTTTTAAGTGCTGCGATCGTTTTATTTGCGATTGATATCTTTTTCCTTGAAGGGAAACGGAAGAAAAAGGAGTCCATAGAGAATGCAGAAACAACTGAAAGTTGATCAAGAACTGCAAAAACTGCGTTTAGATCAGGTT
>CALMNM010000002.1 GCA_937868795.1 uncultured Acholeplasma sp. | reverse complement strand
TTTTACAAATTTTATGGTACAATAGATTTAGGAGAACACCATATGAAACATTACACAATCTCTGTGAATGATACAGAACTTGATAAACTCAATCGTGTCTATCAATACTATACCGTCGAGGACCAGAATCCTTATTTAGCGTTTCATGCTGTCCATAATGGCACGGATGTTCTCGCATACAAGACAGGTAAAGTCCTTCTTCAAGGAAATGAAATTACACATGAACTTATTTCCATCAAACAACATCTTAACCGCGAAGATTATGCAGCTGTAGGATCGGATGAGGTGGGTACTGGTGACGTTTTTGGACCTATTGTCGTCTGCACAACCTATGTCAGCCCCAGCGAGATTGCCTTTTTAGAATCCCTCAATGTGAGAGATTCAAAAAACATGAATGATAAATCGATTATTTCCATCGCTCCAAAGATTGCGAAGAAAATCGCACATACCTTGTTAATCTTGCCACCTAAAAAATACAACGAACTTGTCGAAGAAGGCTATAATTTAAATAAAATGAAGGCGCTTCTTCATAATCAAGCCATCGTGAAAACCACATCAAAGCTTGACCATCAAGTGCCTGTCATCTTAGATCAGTTTTGTACACCTCAATTATACTTTAATTACATCAAGGATGAAACCCTGATTTATCGAGACATTGAATTTCATACGAAAGCAGAACAAATTCATTTAAGTGTTGCTGCTGCATCCATCATCGCTCGCTATGCCTTTTTAGTGAAAATTAAGGAATATAGCGATAAATTAGGCATAGAACTCCGTAAAGGGGCTAGCAAGGAAGTTGATGAGCAAATCTTAGAAATTGTCGAGAAAAAAGGTCCACAATTTTTAAAACTCATCGCGAAAACCAACTATAAAAATATTACCAAGCAGAATCTTTTCTAAGTTTTTCTAAGAGAGCAATAAAATTCGAGGGCAAATCGACATTAAAGGTCATCTGCTCTTTTTTTGTTGGATGGATAAATGATAGCGATTGGGCATGCAAAAACTGACCTTGGTCTCCAATGACCTCTTTGGGTCCGTAAAGTGGATCACCCACCACAGGATGATGAATATAAGCCATGTGTACACGAATCTGATGGGTTCTTCCGGTTTCTAATTCACAGCTAAGTAACGTATACTGATCAAAGCGCTCCAACACTTTAAAATGAGTTACCGCATGTTTTCCCCCACTGACGACTGCCATCTTTAACCGTTGTTTGGGGTGTCTAGCGATAGGGGCATCAATGCTTCCTTCATTTTCAGTAAAAGTACCATAGACTAATGCTACATATTGACGTTTTATCGCGTGTTTTTGAAGTTCTTCAGATAAAAATTGATGTGATTGATCATTTTTAGCCACAACAAGGAGGCCTGATGTATCTTTATCAATACGATGAACAATCCCAGGACGTACGATACCATTAATCGTGGAAAGTTCATCCACTTGATGGAGTAAACCATGAACTAACGTAGGTTCATGGACGGTAGATGCAGGATGAACAACGAGACCTTGTGGTTTATTAATGACCAAAAGATCATCATCTTCATAGACGATATCGAGTTTGAGATCGATCGCTTCAAGATCAAGGGTTTGAGGTTTAGGTTCATCAATGGTAAT
>CALMNM010000001.1 GCA_937868795.1 uncultured Acholeplasma sp. | reverse complement strand
ATCTTTGACATGGATGGTACGCTGATTAATAGTGATGCCCTAGTTGAGAAAATCTATCGTGAGTTAGTATTCAAATACCCACCGATGGTTTCTTTTGATTCGCTTGATTTAAATCAAGTGATGGCTCTCTCCTATGTTGAAGTCATAAAAATTTTATATGGTGATGTCAAACAGGAATTTTTGGATTACATCATGCATGTTCATGCGAAAGAAAAGAAGGGAAAACTTTCTCTTTTTCCAGATATCAAAATCATGCTTGAGAGCCTAAAAAAACAAGGATATTACTTAGCAGTCGTGACTTCGGAATTAAGAGAAATAGCGATTGATGAAATGAAGATTCTTGACATCATAGACTTCTTTGATGAAGTCGTTGCATTTGATGATGTCACCCATCCAAAACCTCATCCCGAAGGTATTTTACGAATCTTAGCCAACAGTCAAGCGAAACCCTATGAAGCCATCATGGTAGGGGACCAACTATCCGATGCGTTTGCTGCAACCAAAGCCAACGTCATGAGTATCTTTATGGGTTGGGATGAAAATAAGCTTAAGACTATGGCTATCCATTATGACGAAGTCGCTATAGATACCGAAGAACTTATAAATATCATTCAAACCCGACAGCGTTTGAATCTTAGATTTGATAAAAATCACGAGTTCACGATCTGTCAGATCACGGATCTTCACTTGATGAATGATGAAAATGATTTACGTGCGAAAACGTTGATCGATCATATGGTTCATCAGATAAAGCCTGATTTCATTGCGTTAACCGGAGATCAGAGTATGGGTAAAGATGGTATGATCAATTATCATCGATTAGGTGAGTGGATGGATGAACAAAAGATTCCCTATGGATTGGTTTTTGGTAATCATGATATCGAAGGGGGAACTTATGAATCATTAATCGAGGCTATTCATACATCCTCACACCTCTTATTCTCATCAGGACCCAAGCATTTAGGTTACTCGAATTACTTTATCGAAGTTTATGATCAAAACGACATTAAAGCTCTCTTGATCATGATGGACTCTCATATTGATGACATATATGATATTGATGGGAAAAAGGTTTGGGGTTATGGAACGATCCATCAAGCACAGATAGACTGGTATGAAAGACTCATTTCTCGATATCCCCATATCCCCAGTATCCTATTTATGCATATTCCACCTTATGAAGTAAGAAGTGTTAAAAAAGAAGATGTTGATGGTTTCTACGAAGAGTTGCCTTCGACACCACCGATCGATACTGGATTTGTTTCACTAGTCAAAAAGCATCAGCACACACAATGGATTATTTATGGACACGATCACTACAATGATTTCACATATCAAGATCAGGGATTAGTCCTTGCATATGGTCGAGTCAGTGGGTATTATGTCTATGGGAGAGAAGGATTTACACCAGGCGTTCGTTGGATAAAACTTGATGCCAATGGACAGTTTACTAGTGAAATTATAACCATGGATGATTCGTTATAACTGTCATAATAAAAAGCCTAACAAGGCTTTTTTCTTTCGATCAAGATATTGTTAATGAAGATTCAAATTGATATAATAAAACTAAGTGAGGTACGAACCTATGACACATAAATTTCCCAAAGACTTTATCTTTGGTGCAGCCACATCAGCCTATCAAATTGAAGGAGCAGCATCGAAAGATGGACGAGGTCAAACGATGTGGGATGTTATCAATCATGATGAACAAGGACATCCTACAGCAGATGTAGGGGATGTTGCATGCGATCATTATCATCGATATAAAGAAGACATCCAACTGATGAAGGAACTCGGTCTTCAAAGTTATCGATTTTCCATTTCTTGGGTTAGAATTTATCCCAAAGGACATGGCGATATCAATTTTCTAGGTGTCGACTTTTATCAAAGACTCATCGATGAACTGATCAGTCAAGGGATTGAACCGACTGCTACCTTATGGCATGGGGATCTTCCACTTGTCTATGATGAGAATGGAGGGTGGTTAAATCCAGACACCATCACGCATTATCTCAATTACGCGAAGACATGTTTTGATCTTTTTGGGGATCGAATCAAAATTTGGTATACCCATAATGAGCCATGGTGCACAGCTTTTTTAAATGATCATCCCCTAAGCCAGCAATTACAAATAGCTCATCATCTCTTTTTAGCCCATGCGAAAGCGATCCAATTATATAAAAACCATCCTTATGGAGATGGCAAGATAGGCATTGTTCTCAATTTAGGGAAACAATACCCAAAAACATTCGATAAGATGGATCAACTCGCAGCAAGAAACGTGGACGGATTTGTCAATCGCTGGTTTTTAGACCCCTTAATCAAAGGTGAATATCCCAAAGATATGATTAAACTTTATCATCAAGCAGGGCATTCATTCACCATTCAAGAAGAAGATATGGACTTGATTAAATCTCATCCGATGGATTTTCTTGGCATCAACATGTATTCACGTGGAGTCCAATCCTATTCTCCATTTAATCCTTTCTTTTATGCTCAAGATTACCACATGCCAGAGGCTACCTATACGGAGATGGGATGGGAAGTCTGTCCGTCCTCTTTATATGATTTACTTATCGATATCAAAGAAAAGTATCAAAACATCCCAGTCTTTATTACTGAAAATGGTGCCGCATTTAAGGATGAAATCATCGAAGGCAGAGTCCACGATCCACTAAGAGTAGATTATTTAAGAAAACATCTTGAATCGGTATACCAAGCGATTACCGATGGTGCCAATGTCACGCGTTATTATGCATGGTCACTCTTTGATAACTTTGAATGGGGACTCGGTTATTCCAAGCGCTTTGGTTTGATCTATATTGACTATGAAACGCAAAATAGAATCATCAAAGATAGTGGGTATGCTTATCAAAAAATTATCAAGAAAAGAAGCATTTAACCTTCAATTATGACATAGACAATAAATATTATTTATGTTACAATAATGCTAACTAATTAATGACAAGGGGGATTTAATATGGCTTTTTGTGTTCATTGTGGTCAACAAATGGATGACCACGCTCAGTTTTGTCCACACTGTGGTAAACAACAAACTAAAAGTGCAACAGCAACACCAACATCAAGTGTCAATGATGATGGCAATTTCGGATGGTCAGTTCTAGGTTTTTGTATTCCCATTGTGGGATTGATTTTGTATCTCATCTGGAAAGATGAAAAACCCAATAATGCGCACGCAGCAGGTACAGGCGCACTCATCGGCTTTATCATAGGATTGGTTGTCGGTGGTTTTAGAGCTGCTCTATTCCTCTAGACATGATTTACTGTCAACGTTGTGGTCATGAACTTGATGGTCATGAAAAATACTGTCCTTCATGCGGCAAACCAACAGAATATGGATTCAATTCAGCTACGAAATCATCAGGGGATGAAGGTGGTTTTGGATGGTCACTTTTAGGCTTTTGCGTCCCCATCGTAGGTTTAGTTCTATATTTGGTATGGAAAGATGAGCGTCCTGTAACCGCAAGAGATTCCTTAAGAGGTTTTATCGCTTATCTCATCTTTTTAGGCTTTGCCATCGTGGTCTATGTGATCTTTGCTATTAGTATCTTAGGTAATTTGAACTATCCTTATGGACCATAAGACGTATTGTACCTCATGTGGTAGAGATTTAGCACATGATTAT